>JAUNIK010000210.1 GCA_030523505.1 Prevotellaceae bacterium
ACAGGTTATCAATGATATTCGGTTAAACACAGGGTTTTACTAGTGAGCCGAGAAAACCGAGTTTTTCCTGAACGAGTATTTTGAAGGTGCTGTCCCTGCTGAGGCTCGCAGAAAGATTCTCTGTTACCAGATTCTGTGGGATTATCTCTGGGCGCAGTGGACGGTTATCAAAGAAGCCAAAGGCGATGATTTCGGCACTTACGGCCGTGATCGTTATAATCGCGCTATTGAAAATTTAAGAACATTATGCGAGTGACAAATATATGGAATTAAATAATAGGAAGATAGATTGGACAACAATGCTCATCCCATTTGCAATCGTTGTTGCATTGATGGTGACATTCATGGTTGTGCCCGAGGATTCAAAGACCGTTGTTGATGCGTTGCGTGGATTCTTTGGCGACACCATAGGACTATATTATCCAATCCTTGCCATTGGCAGTGTGGGATGTGCCCTTTATGTTGCAATAAAACCGAAATACGGAAATATAAAGTTCGGCAATATTGACAAACCTGCTTTTAGCAATTTCAAGTGGGGCACAATGATATTCACCTCTACCATGGCAGCTGATATCATGTTCTATTCGCTTATCGAATGGGCGTTATATGGAGGTGAACAGCATGTCATGGAGATTGGTGGACTGCAGATGTGGGCTCCTACCTATACTCTTTTCCATTGGGGGCCACTTGCATGGGGATTCTATGTCATCCTCGCCGTATGTTTCGGTTTTATGATGCATGTCCGTAAGCGTGATCGCCAGCGATTCTCCGAGGCATGTCGCCCATTGCTTGGCGATAGGGTAGATGGTGTGTTGGGCAAAATCATCGATGTTATTGCTGTCTTTGCTATCGTTTGTGCCACTGCAACTACCTTCTCTCTGGCAACACCACTATTGACAAAGGCATTAGGAACAGTGTGCGGTTTTGAGGTCACTACCGCCATCACAATTACTGTCTTGCTGCTCATCTGCACTATCTACACCATTACGGTGTTGTTTGGAGTGACAGGCATCTCTAAGCTTGCCAGCATCTGCTCGTATCTGTTTTTCGGTATAGTGTTCTATTTCCTGTTCCTTGGAGGTGAGACGCGTTATATCCTTGAAACGGGCTTCCAGTCATTGGGCAACCTTGCCCAGAATTTTATCGGAATGGCCACCTATATGGACCCTCTGCGTGAGAACCAGTTCCCACAGAATTGGACGGTTTATTATTGGGCGTATTGGCTCGTTTGGTGTGTCGCTACTCCGTTCTTCATTGCCTTGATATCAAAAGGTCGTACTATCCGCAACACAGTGTTTGGCTCTTTCGGATGGGGATTGGCTGGTACCTATACCTCGTTTATCATCCTTGGTAATTATGGTCTTGCTCAGCAGATGAAGCATGGTCTGGATGTAACCGGTTTTATTGGCAATGGAGGTGAAATGTATCAGGCCATTCTCATGATTTTCGATACACTTCCATTGCCGGTTGTTGCACTAATGCTTCTTGTTGTCACAATGATAGCATTCTACAGCACCACTCTTGATGGCATCACTTATGTCACCTCTTCATATAGTTATAAGCACATCTCTGCTGATGAGGAACCATCGCGAAAGATTCGTGGCTTCTGGGCAGTGCTGCTCATCTTCCTGCCAATAGGGCTGCTGTTTGCCGAGAACTCTCTTTACAGTCTTCAGGGAGTTACGATCATTGCCGCTTTCCCAGTGGGAATATTGCTTGTTATGATAGTCTGGAGTTTCTTCAAAGACTGCCGGAATTATCTTCAGCCGTAATAAAAAAACATAGAAAACCCCTTGGAGTAGTGCAACCCTGTTGGGGGGTGATCTTGGTTTTTGTTAATCCAATCGTATAATTCAAAAATAATTCGTGCTATTTGTGTATTTCGTGTTCACAATAAACAACGAAAATAGGGAATTTCCCCCTTGATTGTAGGGAAATTTCCTTTTTGTTTGCTGGAAATTGAGTAATTTTGCATCCGGTAAAGTTTCAAACAGAAGAAAAAACAAGTAAATAATATGAAAAAGAATATTTTAGCAATCGTTCTTGCATCAGTGATGTTCACAAGCTGCGGCTATGTTGGTACTGGTGCTTTGTGGGGTGGTAGCATAGGTAGTGCAGTGGGTGGTCTTGCTGGTGGCTATCGTGGTCATGAGGTAGGTCGTCTGCTCGGTATGGCAGGTGGTGCTGCTGTTGGTGCTGCCGTCCAGAGTTCACAGGAAAGAAAGCGTGCTGAGGATGTGCAGCAGTATCGCGAGGAGAAGGAACGTCTTGCAGCTCTCCGTGCATCTCGTCAGGGACAGTCTTCTGCCTCAACAGTAGCTCCAGCATCAACATTCGCTCCTGACTACGACTATGCGAAGGCTGGTTCTACAGATAGCGGCTTCACAAGCGACAACAGTGCCGACGATCGTATTGACATTGATTTCAGCGACAACAATACTGGCGACTACGGCAAGTTCGATGAGAGTACAGTAGAGCCTGTAGAGGTAGTGCCAAACCTTGAAATTCGCAATGTGCGTTTCTATGATGCCAACAACGATGGTGCCATTAACCGCCGTGAGGAGTGCTCTATCTCGTTTGAGGTTATGAACCGTGGTAATGCAACTGTCTATGGCCTTCAGCCAACAGTTCTTGAGGTTTCTGACAACAAGCACATCTTCATCTCTCCATCAGTGCTTATCGAGAGCATCGAACCAGGAAAGGGCGTTCGCTATACAGCACGCATTATTACAGATGCCAATCTCAAGGCAGGTCAGGCAATGTTCTGCGTAGCAGTAAACAAAGGCAACAAGACCCTCACCCAGATCAAGGAATTCTCAATCCCAACAAAGAAGTAAAGCCCCGTATCAATATAATAACAAATAAGGTGGAACAGCCAGCGCTGCTCCACCTTATTTCATAGGATTGAAACATTTATAATTCAGCGTCCTCCCATAGGAATCCCTTTGCGTCATCATCGTCGTCGCCCCATGAACCAGTCTCTGTTCCGAGGTTTTCATTGCTAGCAGACTGTAGCAGAAGGAAATCTGTCTTTCTTGTCCCGCATTCAGGAGTTATATATTGTTTTTTCATATTCGTTATTGTTATTGGTGGTTGAAAATGGTTTCAAGCGAGTTGCCGTTCTCTGTTGCCCATGAAGGGTGACTGTAGCTGCTCAGACCAAGCATAAATTTGATGAAGTTGTCAAGGTCAGATGCGCTGATGGCTACTCCGATATTAGCAAACTTCTGGTTGAGATAGTAATACATCTTCTCCTGATAGTTAGTGCCAGGATTACTTGTATCCTCCTTGAAGATAGTGTTGTGGAAAGTGTAGGCCTCTTTATTACTTGCCTTTCCATCAGCTCTTCTGTCACGCAATTCATTCTTGCCTTCAGCCTTTGGCTGTTCGCTTGAGAAGTTAGTTAACTCGTAGTCACGAGCCAAATCGCCAGGAGCAACACCGAGGAGAGATTCTATCGCTATAGCCACCATACCTGTACGGTCTGCGCCAGATCGGCAATGGAATGCCACTGGGCGTTTCTCGTTTATAACCTCATTGATAATCCATGCTACATCTTTGACAACAGAATAATTCGTGAGAGCGGCTGTTGCACCACTAGTCTTGATATGGAAGAAATGCCAATCATCTATGCCTGTATTGTTACGATCGAGCGACCATGAATGTGATAGGCCTTTGGCGCTAGAGTTGTTCTCCTCTGCTTCTGTTGTGCGGAGATCCAGCTCTGACTTAAATCCGAGGTCAAGAACTTGCTGGCGTGATGCCTCATGGAAAGTGTAGTTGTTCGGGTTGGCACATTCTGATATTACATAGTTTGTGCTTGATGGCTTCTTATAGAACTCTCCGTTCAAACTGCTACAACGGTAAATCCACTCATATTTGATCTTTTTGCCATTCAAACCAGTCCAACCGCCGAGGTCACGGCAGTTCCACGAGTCGTCGATTCTTCCCATTCGCACTTGACCACTGGTGTAGAACGAACCAGTCTTGACAGTTGTGCCGTTGCCTACTCCTGTGGTAATGGTGTATGTGTATTTCTTACCCGGAACAAGGTTGTCTAAATCATAGCTTGAACCTGTTGCCGTATATGTCTTTGAAGTGTTCACACCATCATCGTTCTTATATGTCAGAGTAATAGTGTATGTGGTTGATGCATCACCAGTCCATGACAATGGCACTTTGTTAGGCGTGTCGTGACTGTAAAGGTTCTTGAAAACACTTGCGTATGTAGTGAAATGACTTGCTTCACCGTATGTCTGGTAGCGAGGATAAGAGAAAAACAGTTTTACTGCATCGTTTTCAAGATCGTATGCGTCAATCATCTCTACACTGAGCGCAGGCATCTGCTTAACGATGTTGCGGGTTATTCTGTTGTTAGCCGATGTTGACTTTCTATACATCTGACCTCCTTTCGATTTTACCTCGATGTCCATTCCATTCTCAAATGCACCCTCTGGAACAACGATGTTGAACACCGTCTCTTCATCTGAAAGGGATACACCGTCGCAGTTCAATGTTATGGTGCTGCTACCTCCGCTAATCATGTCAGTATTTATTCCGTTTGCGAAGCTCCCTATAGCTAGTGAAGCAGTACCCCAGAGCATTTTTCCTCCCTTGTCGGTTACGGAAATAGTGCCTAGTTCGCCTTCTCCCTTGAGTTTCAGCTGCAGTACACCACACATATTCTTGAATGGCACATGATATGTATCTTCCTCTGTTTCAACAAGTTTACCAATCATTATGTTGGCATTGTGGTCAAACGAGTTCTCTGCATAAGTTTGTGTTGCAGGAAGAGTAAGCACCATAGTGCCATTTGTCAATTTATTGAATGCTGATTTTGGGTATAGCGCGCAAGTCTCATCATCAATAGCTGTGTTGGTTGGAACTTGTCCTGAGAAATCGCCATAGTTCAACCCCGGTTCGCTAGCCAGTTTGAGTGAAGAATTGATACCATGCAGCCACTCGTACTTCTTTACGTTGCTTAAGTTTACTCCATCGATATTTGCACCATTGGTGAGAGTGGAATTCTCGTTGAGTGGCGAATGCCAAGAAAATTCCAATCTAAGTTTGTATTGGATGTCGGTAAGTGTTACGACGGCAGGATTAGATTCTGACAGTATTCCGTCAGTGCTTGTTGATCTTGATAACAGGAAAGTTTTGTTTGTTCCACTTCCATATAATTTCGCCCACATTTCTGTATTAGGCGCAACGAATTGGTAGTGCCCATCACTGTTTGTTATTCCTACTTTGTATGGGTTGTCGCTTTTTGTGTCTGACGATAGAATTTTGTCGGTCACATCTTCATTGCCTATCTTCACATTGACATCACCGTATTTCACATTTATCTCCGAGGAGAGTCCAGCTAAT
>JAUNIK010000211.1 GCA_030523505.1 Prevotellaceae bacterium
TCACGCCTACCAATGCGTTGAAATACCAGTCAGCACAGTTTGTACCCTTTGAGTTGTACTTGTCGGAACCTACATTTGCAGAACCCTCAACGCCGACCTTCACGCGGTCAGAAACCTTGAAATCTACATCCACACCGAAATGACCGAAAGGACGTACCTTTGTGCCGGTCCAGTTGTATGTACCGAAAGGCTCACCGTTGGTGACAGCCCAGTGTGGGTCTGGCATCATGTCGTAGTCGTAGTAGTTCTTGCCAACAGCATCGTAGTTCTCGTTCATCTGCTTGTTGCTCAAACCAATGTTTGCTGCGATACCACCGAATACAGATACATCAACCAAACGGTTTGGATTGAAACCACAGAAGAGGTTCGAGAGGTTGAACATCAGATCCAACTGTGGTGCTACATAGGTCCACTTGTAAGGGCTGTGAGGCAGATCGACAGACTCCTTCCAACCACCCTTCGACTGCCATGCGTTAGCAGAGAGGCGAAGACCGAGGACTGGGTTGAAGTTATAGCCGATACCCACCTGTGCGTTTGGCGACAGGAGGTCCATGAACTTCGCGTCACCGAGGGTGTACTGGCCACCCACCTTGCCATCAAAATACCAATGAGGATTAAACTCTACAGTCTCTTTCTGCGACTGAGCGCCAGCATTCAGTGACACTGCGAAGAGTGCTACCAATGCTACGAGGAAAGCATTAATCTTTTTCATAATGATAATATTCTTGTTTTTATTCTTGTTTGCTGTTATAAGCCGATAATCGATGTAAAGTTACACATTTTATAGATAATAATAAAGAAATTAGCCAAAAAAGTTGCATTTAATAACAAAAATCTCGGATTTTGCACCATTGATAGTCGAAAAAATGTTACCTTTGTATGCAAATTTCACCATTATGATTTACAAGCACAAGATTCAGTATTACGAGACAGACAAGCAGGGCGTTACCCATCATTCCAACTACATCCGTATCATGGAAGAAACTCGCGTTGATGCCATGGAGCAGATGGGCTTCGGTTATGAGCGTATGGAGGAGGCAGGCGTGTTCTCACCAGTTATGGGTGTAACCTGCGACTACAAGCGTCCTACTACCTTCGCTGACATTGTTGAAGTGGAACTTACCGTTCCAGAAATCAGCCGTCTCAAGGCACGTTTTGCGTATAAGATGACCTGTGGAGGAAAGGTAGTATGCCTCGGCACATCGCTCCATTGTTTCCTCGACCGCAATGGTCGTCCAGTAGCCATCGAGGAGTATTTCCCAGAGTTTTACAACGAGTTGTTAAAACTCCACACCACGGAATAAAAGACAGACTTCAAAAAAGAAAGCGTCCCCTTGATGGGAACGCTTTCTCCTGCCATAAAGGCTTCTATATTTATCACTACACTTGTTGTTATTTCACAACAACCTTTTTGCCACCGATGATATTTATGCCATGCTGTGGTGCCATAAGCTGGCGACCATTAAGGTCGTAGATAGCAGCACTGTCGTCAGCGCCCATCACTGTAGCCTCAATGCCAGCTTCTTCCTCTGTCATTGCTACCACCTCCTTGAAAAACACCCAAGGATCTCCATTGCCGTATGCATCGAGCGCACTGGCAAGTACATGGAGAACAGTCTTATCGATACTCGGAGAGAACGCGTCAGACTCAACTTCCGGCGCTTTCTCTGCATAGCAGTAAACATCAGTCAGACTCCTCGTAACCACCGAAGGCTCCATATTCGATTTTTGTCAGTGTGCTTGGCAATGTCAGTTTCCCAACGTGGAAGATACCCTGATAGCCATAGCCGAACTCAAGGAAACCACTGATTTTGCTAGTGCCGGCCTCAAGGCATACTGGTGATGCCTGGAAGGCGAAATCAACAGCTGTGGCATTCTCTCCTGGGGCTTCTTCGGTGGCACCCTTCTTGTAGAAGTTTACCGACATACCTGCTGCCAGACGTGAGTACATGCCGAAATACTTACTACGGAACCAGTAGGCGCGTGATGTTGGCATGAGTGCGAGATAGTCGGAGTGTACCTTCTTAGTCTTTGTCTCACAATAGATATCTTCGAACATAGCTGTTGCACCTACCGAGAAATGCTTGTTGAGATTGCGAAGATAAGTGATACTGTAAGCGCCATAGGAGTCATCGTTGCCAGTAAAAACATCACCGAGAGACTCTGCGAACAATGTTGCAGTACCGTAGCCGCCGCCGACTAATATCTCGTTCTTTGGCATTTCATAGTTCTGGGCACTGGCGCTGAACATCGCAGCGCAAAATAAGAATACTGTTAAGAAAGTTGATTTCATATGTTTAATAATTATTTAATGATTTTCTTTGCCTTGCCGTTGGCACGCTGGATATATACCTTGCCTGCCTGTGGCTGTGCAGTGCGGATGCCCTCCACTGTGTAGTACTCAGCCTTTGCCGAATCAGCGTTGATACCACTGACACCTGCTGCCTTGTTTGGATAGAACACGAGTTCCTTCGCTGCACTTGGATGATACACATCGTAAGGGTCATTCAAGAAGAGCAAATCCTCGTGGATACTTACATGATATACTGCGTTCTCGTCCTTCTCTGTGTCGAATGCTACAGGGATGTACCACACTCTGCTGTTCTCCTCGTCGGCTACCACAAAGTCGAGGTGACCAACCTTGTTGTCGTTGGCATCATATACAGGGTTGTTCATATTGGCGTAGCCAGAGGCAGTATAATACTCAGGGAGAGTGATTGTGATGCGATTCTGCTCGTCGAGATAGTTAGAGAATTCCACTACCACCGGACCGTCTGCAGGGTGCTCTGGAACAATCACATCGTAAACAATGCTGAACTCATCCTGTGGTGCACCATCGAGGAGGATGCTGCCCTCGGTGAACTTGAGTGTGTATTTGCCACTCTTCTTGAATTCCTGACGCTGGTTGGTATAGAAATTCAATGTCATCTTATTGCCCTCGGTAGTCCAGTGGTCGTTGCTATCGTAGGCTTTTGTCTGAATGACTACATTGCCGTCCTCATCGAGGATCTGTGCCTCGGCCATTTCAAAGAACCCGCGTTTCAGGGTTACGTTCTCAACACCATCGAATGTGAACTCAAAAGGCCAGAGGTCGAAGAGGCTCACTGGTTCTGCGTTCGAAGGAGTGACAGTGAAAGGAAGGTCAGCCTTCTCGACTGTGTATTTCACAGCAATCTCCCCGTTGCTTTCCTGACCGCACCACAAATTACCGCCTTCAATCACGAAGTAGTAAACGCCCGACTCAGGGATTCGCTCACGGGTGTTGATAGTCACTACATTGTCGTTTATCTCGCACACACCTTCATAGTCGAGGAATGTCACGTATGGTTCACCGAGATAGTGACCATTGTGCTCGCCCCAGATGCCACGCTTGTCAAACTCTGATTCAGGGTAGATGTAGTAAGTACTGTTTCCATCGATAGTGATGTTATGCACATCGTGGAATGTGAATGTGAGGTGACTCATCTGTCGGTCGGTGATAGTAGAACCATCGGCAGGTGTAACTGTGTAATTAGCAAAAATGTCATCCTGTGCGAACGATGTAGCACAGGCGCAAATCAACATGACTGCAATACTTAATACTTTTTTCATTGTTTTTTCGATTTTTAGTTTATTACATTATTATTTTTATTCAATTATCATTCTTACTCCCCCTTTTTGGGGGCTAGGGCTTTCGCTACAGCACGAAGATCTGGATGACGGCGAGTATGAATGCCACCACGAATATTGTGTAGATGGCAATCTGCAAAACCCATGCAATCTTGTTTCGGATATACGCTTTCATAACGCTTGTTTTTTTATTGACTGTGCAAATATACATTGATGTATTATTCTTTCTTTTATAAAAACGTGATTTGTTTCTATAACTTTTTATAAAAATTCCGCTCTTTTTATAAGAAATACACTGTTTTCGACAAAATTATAATGAAATCCTTGCTTTTTTACAATGATTTTCTGTAATTTTGTGCTGTTCAAAAAAGCAATCTCAATATGTTCGCAACAATACTATATTTCCTGCCAAGCATCGTCTCGGGACTCTGGTGCGTCATCTTCCTTACCAAGATGAAGAACCTACGCCAGACTCTTTTCACTGTGTTGCTGGCAGCATTCACATTCTATTTCGCCACCAACGCCATATACATCATTCCTGCCACCAACTACGATGCATTGGTAAAGATGGATGCCATCGACATACCCCTCGTGCTGATGATTTTGGCAACCATCATCATATATTTCCATTTCTTACGCGCAAAACCAAAGTTCAGTGGAGTGCAGATAACGCTCTTCGTACCAGCGATCATTGTCGGCACCATAGCCAACCTGCTGTATTACATCATCGGTTTTGATAATGCAGCCACTCTGATAGAACTCGCCGACAAGGGAATGCCGATACCACCGGAATATAAAACCGAGATATACCGTATGTATAACTTCTTCTCTGAGCCGTTTGTCAACTTCTGCGCCGTCATATTCTTCATCTTTATCGGTGTAGAGTATATCCTCGTGGCACAGAAAAAAGGCTATCATTTCGGCGATATCACACGCTTTTTCTTCCGGGGCAAGGCACTTCCGCTTGAATTTGCCATCGCCACACTCTTCATGTTTATGATTCTGCTGTCACAGCCGATGACACTCTTCGGTCGCCGATTCTATCTCGATCATGCCACCACAGGCATCATCATCTGCTTTATGTTCGCCATCGTGCAGCATTTCATCTGTTATATAGAGTATTATAGCGACAGTCTCTCCGAACTCACCCTCTACCGCCTGTTCCATCTGCAGATAGCCCCTGTGGCACCCGTTGCTAATGATGTCGCTGCACAGGATGCACCAGACGCTCACGAGGTTAAGGTCATCTCATCGCGAATGACGAAGGTTGCCGAGCGTTTCCGTCAGATGATGGAAGAGGAACGTATCTACAGGGACGAGAACATCAGCTTGGGCACCATCGCTGAGGAGATCGGCGTGAGTCGTGCATCGCTCTCAACGCTTATTGTCAACACCTACGGCATGTCGTTCCGCGAGCTCCTCACCAAATACCGTATTGAGCACGCTCAGCGTTTCATGCTTGCCAACCCCACAGCCACCCAGGAGGTTGTCGCCCGAGAGTGTGGTTACAAGAACGCCCAGTATCTTAACAGCCGTTTCAAGGAACTCACCGGCAGCACTCCCGCAATGTGGATGGCCCAGAACTCGTCACACGAAACAAGTCGTTCATAGGGCTCAAAACAGGTAAAAATAGGGCAAAAGTACTTTTTTTTTGTTTTTTTTAGGCGTTTTTTTTGAAAGGAAAAACTACTTGTAAAATACTGATGATTATGTTGTATAGCTAATATCGTCTATATTAAT
>JAUNIK010000212.1:0-3354 GCA_030523505.1 Prevotellaceae bacterium
AAAAGTGAAGAGTGAGGAGGGGATTAAAGTTTGGCGATTTCGCCTTCGAAGGATATCGCTGCCGGACCGGTCATGTAGATATGGTTGTCGTCCTCGCGCCATTCTATGTGCAGTGTGCCGCCGTCCATGATTATATCCACCTGGCGGTCGGCCCTACCTGTGAGGAATGATGCCACTGCTGTAGCACAAGCACCAGTTCCGCAAGCCATAGTGATGCCGCTACCACGTTCCCACACCCTTGTTCTCACTGCGTTGGTGCCCACCAGTTGGGCAAACTCAATGTTGCAACGCTGTGGAAAAGCCTCGTGATGTTCCAGCACCTTGCCGTATTTCTCTATGTCGATATTGTCGATGTCGTCAACAAATGTCACGAAGTGAGGGTTGCCCATCGATACGAAAGTGCCGCGGAACGAGCGGAAGTCGGCTTTCACCGTGTCGTCAGTCTGGTCGATGTACTGTTCCGGCTGTCTGAGCATTGGTTCACCCATATCCACTGTCACACTCTCCACCAGTCCTTCATTGTCGAGATGCAGATGGAGCACTTTTTGTCCAGAGAGAGTCTGCAGTAGTATCGGGTTCTTTGATGTCAGTCCCTTGTCGTGCACGAATTTCGCCACACAACGAGTGCCGTTACCGCACATCATTGCCTCAGAACCGTCATTATTGAAGATACGCATTGAGAAATCCGATTCACCGTCAGTAGCTTCGCCGATCAGTATCAATCCGTCGCTACCCACTCCGAAGTGAGGTTTGCTCCATTCTATTGCTGCCTGTGCAGGATCCTCTATATTATATAATAAGGTGTTTACATAAATATAGTCATTGCCTGCGCCATGCATCTTTGTGAATTTGATAGAATCTCTCATGTCTCTCTTGCGTTATCTTGAATACTTTTTGTAAATTTTGATAATCCGTTGTGCGAAGTTACAAAAAATATCTCTAATACGGCTTTTGTTTAGCTTCTTTTCATGAAGAAAATCGGGAAAAGTTGCGATTTGTTGATTTTTGTCGGTTTGAGATTACGATGTGTAACCTTTGAACCTGATATTAACTGTTGCCCGTAAAAGTCAAAGGAACCTCTCCTGACCGCTATTTCAATGGTGATATAGCTGAGGAGAGGCTCCTTTTCAGGGTATCCTTATGGTTGGATAGTGAATCCGAAGAGGAAATGAGCCTGCTTTGACTCTGGGTTGGTATTGATGCCGGCAAATACAGGAAGGGTGAAAGAGTCTGTGATGTGCAGTTCCTTTGTCGCCTTCAGTGCGATATTTGTTACAGAAAAACCATCGGCGCCGTAAAGGCTTGATGTGTAAGGCACCAATCCGACAGTAGCATTCCAGTCGAGACCGGCAAGTCTGAACGGAACATTTGCCTCGAAGTAGGATGAGTAAGCGCGCTTATCGCTACCGTTTGTACCGTCGCAACCCGCGAAGACGGTGTACCATGCAATGCTTGCCACGCCGAAGTCGTAGCCTGCAAAACCTTCGTACATATGAGATGTCTCTTCCGACTTGTAGTTGAAATAGTGAGGGTTGGTGTTGAAATAGTAATCTGTGATGCCGACATTGAAGCCGCCTACCTCGTAGCCCAGGGTGAGGTCGAACTCCTTTACGTCTTCTGGTACCGACAGACCGACGTTGCCCCAAGCTGTGAGCGACAGTCCTTTGTATGCCAGTCCGAGAGTTGGCTGGAGTGAAACCTGTCCACATTCAACACCACGCCATATATATTGACTTGTAATATCTGCAGAAATGTTAGCTTCTACTTTGTCCTGTGCCTTTATCGACACTGTTGCGGTCATTACCGCAATCATAATAAACAATCTTTTCATAATCTATGTGTTCTAAAGATGAATTCTTCATTTAATGTGTTTTTTATAGGAGGAATGGCATTTAGTTATACGCAGCCTCGCCGTGCTCGTATATGTCGAGTCCTTCTTCCTCTTCGCGACGACCGCAACGCAGTCCGACAGTATACTTGATGGCATTGAAGATGATCATGCCCATGACGAAGGCAAAGCCAACAACGGCAAACGCTCCGAGAGTCTGTACGCCGATAGTACACTCTGTTCCGTTGAGTTCTGGGTTGCAGAATACTGCAGTGAGGATTGTACCGAGGATACCGCCCACGCCATGAACGCTGACTGCACCAACAGGATCGTCAACCTTGAGTACCTTGTCGATGAAGCTTACCGAGAAGCACATTGCTACCGATACTATGACGCCAATCACAGCTGATGCCCAGATGTCAACACAGTCGCAACCGGCAGTGATGCCAACCAATCCGGCAAGTACACCGTTGCATACCATTGACAGTGAAGGTTTACCATCGATAACCCATGTGTAGACCAGTGCTGACAAACCACCGGTAGCAGCCGCCATATTGGTAGTGATAAAGATGTGTGCTACGTGGAACGAACTCTCACCGGTTATTGAAAGTTCTGAACATGGGTTGAAGCCGAACCAGCCAATCCAGAGGCAGAACACACCAAGGGCGCAGAGTGCGAGATTGTGGCCAGGGATTGCCTTCGACTGTTTGTTCTTGTCGTACTTGCCGATACGTGGACCGAGTACGATAGCGCCAGCCAAAGCCAGAGCACCACCTGCGGCATGAACAAGTGTGGAACCGGCAAAGTCGTGGAAACCCATCTCTGAGAGCCATCCGCCGCCCCATCCCCAGTGGCCGGAGATTGGATAAACGAAGGCTGAGATAAGCATAGAGTATACAAGATACATAGAGAACTTTGTGCGCTCAGCCATGGCACCACTCACGATGGTGGCTGTTGTGGCACAGAACATTGTCTGGAAGATGAAAAATGCAGGAGCAGGAATATTGTCGTTACCGCCGTTCGACATCCAGAGCAGACCGTCCCAGCCGAAGAGTCCCTTGTCGGAACCGAACATCAGTGAGAATCCGATGATCCAGAACAACACTGCACCACACATCAGGTCGCAGAAGTTTTTCATAAGGATGTTGGCTGTATTCTTTGCACGGGTGAGACCTGCCTCTACGAGTGCGAATCCCGGCTGCATCCAAAACACGAGCATTGCTCCTAAAAGTACCCAAAGAGTGTCGACGCCGCTGAAGCCCTCAGCAGCTAAAAATATTGAATTCATAGTCTTTCCTTTTACCTTAAATGTTGTTACCTGAAAAATAATGATGTTAGAAAATGAGTTTTACAGCTTGTTGGCAAGAACCTCATCGCCGTGCTTGCCGGTACGGATGCTGTAACAGTCGATCATGTCGCTGACGAATATTCGTCCGTCGCCTACCTCTCCTGTACTTGCAATGTCGAGAATGACCTTGATTGTAGGGTCGAGAAATTGCTCGCGACATACAATTGTAATTGCTACA
>JAUNIK010000212.1:3364-5342 GCA_030523505.1 Prevotellaceae bacterium
GTCGGTGCTGTACTGTACGCCACGATACACTCTTTCCTGGCGAGACTGCCCGATGCCGTGAACATCGTGATACTCAAACCAGTTGATGTCAGAATTGAGGAGAGCCTCCTTCACCTCATCGAACTTTGTTTTCCTGATGATTGCTTCAATCTTCTTCATAATGATAAACTAAAAATAATAACAAACTACGGGATTTCCTGTATCCCAACTAATAACTAAAAAAACAATCCTTTTAATATCTATATTCCCTATGAGTGATATAGATTTATCCTGAATAATTTGATAACGCAAAAATACGAAATTATAAGTAAATAAAGGCAAATAAATGTGTTTTGTGTTGAAATAGTTTTAAATCGCTTACACATTAAAGTTTTATATTACTCTTTGTTAATAAATAGAAAGTGTCTTTGTGTATATAATATCAATATGTAAGCTAAAGCGGTATACGAAAAACAATAAGAAGGTAAAAATATTAATTATATTACATAATGTGAGTAAAAAGGTGGTAATGGCGAGCATATAGTAAAATAAAAAACGGCGAGGGTATGCCTCGCCGCCATTCAAACAAAATCGTAAACTTACCTGTGAAATTTAGGATAATCACGGTGTATTTACTTGGGAAGCGTTTCACAACGCCATTTTTTTAAGAAAAAAGTATTTTATCTCATGAACAAAAGTTCGCGGTACTTTGGTAATGTCCAGAGTTCGTCAGCAACGAGGAGCTCGAGCTTGTCAATCTCGTAACGGATAATGTCGAAGTATGGCTCAACGGTGTCGTGATAGGCGACAGCCTTCTCGCGGATATCCTCAATCTTGTTAGCTACCTTACGAGCCTTAATCATCTCGTATGTGTTGCTGTCAATCTTCTGGCTGCGTTCTGCAATCTCGCGAAGGATGGCGATGTTACGAGCCGAGAGAGCCTTACCCTCTTCCTCACCGAAGATCTTCATCATGTTCTCAACATTGCAAGCCAACTGGCTCTGGTATTTTGTAACGATAGGCACGATATGGTTCATTGCAATGTCACCAAGCACGCGACCTTCAATCTGGATCTTCTTGATATATGTCTCCCACTTGATTTCGTTGCGGGCCTCCAGTTCGCGCTTCTCGAATACATGGAGTGACTCGAACATAGCTACAGAAGCATCATCGAGATAACGGTCGAAAATCACTGGACATGACTTCTCCACGTCGAGGCCACGCTTTGTTGCTTCCTCTACCCACTCGTCAGAATATCCGTTGCCATCGAAATGGATAGGCTTGCAAGTCTTGATATCCTCGCGAACGGTGTTGATGATAGCAGAGATCTTATCCTCGCCGCCAGCGATGAGAGCGTCAACGCGTGTCTTGAAGTCGTTCAAAGCCTCTGCAACAGCTGAGTTGAGGGCGATCATAGCCGATGCACAGTTAGCCTCAGAACCTACAGCACGGAACTCGAAACGGTTACCGGTGAATGCGAAAGGTGAAGTACGGTTACGGTCGGTGTTGTCGATGAGCAACTCAGGAATCTCAGGGATGTCAAGCTTTGATATCTGCTTGCCACTCATTGCGATGAGAGCGTTGTTGTCTGACTTCTCGATATGGTCGAGCAATTCAGAAAGCTGCTTGCCGAGGAATGAAGAGATGATTGCAGGAGGAGCCTCGTTGGCACCAAGACGATGAGCGTTGGTTGCCGACATGATTGAAGCTTTGAGCAATCCGTTGTGACGGTAAACACCCATCAGGGTTTCAACGATGAAAGTCACGAAACGGAGAGTATCCTCTGGAGTCTTGCCAGGAGCGTGGAGCAGGACACCAGTATCGGTAGAAAGCGACCAGTTGTTGTGCTTACCCGAACCGTTGATGCCGTCGAATGGCTTTTCGTGAAGGAGAACACGGAAACCGTGCTTGCGAGCAACCTTCTTCATCAACGACATGAGAAGCATGTTGTGGTCGACGGCGAGGTTTGTCTCTTCGAAGATTGGGGCAATCTCGAACT
>JAUNIK010000213.1 GCA_030523505.1 Prevotellaceae bacterium
GATAGGATACTTCTCCTCAATGTTCTCCCATGGATCCTCCTTGAGCTGCTTGATACCCAGAGACATCTTGCGCTCGTTGCGGTCAAGTGTCAGGATAACGGCCTCAACCTCGTCGCCAACCTTGATGAAGTCCTGAGCTGAACGCAGGTGCTGGCTCCATGACATCTCTGAAACGTGGATCAGACCCTCTACGCCCGGAGCAATCTCGATGAATGCACCGTAATCGGCCATAACGACAACCTTGCCCTTGACAACGTCGCCAACCTTGAGGTTAGGATCAAGAGCATCCCATGGGTGTGGAGTGAGCTGCTTGAGACCAAGAGCGATACGCTTCTTCTCATCATCGAAGTCAAGGATAACAACATTGATCTTCTCGTCGAGTGTTACAACCTCCTTTGGATCGCTTACGCGGCCCCATGAAAGGTCTGTGATATGGATGAGACCGTCAACACCACCGAGGTCAACGAATACACCGTAAGATGTGATGTTCTTAACAGTACCCTCGAGGATCTGACCCTTCTCGAGCTTGCCGATGATTTCCTTCTTCTGCTGCTCGAGCTCTGCCTCGATGAGAGCCTTGTGAGAAACAACTACATTCTTGAACTCCTGGTTGATCTTAACGATCTTGAATTCCATTGTCTTGCCTACGAATACATCGTAGTCGCGTATTGGATGAACATCAATCTGGCTACCTGGAAGGAATGCCTCGATACCGAATACATCAACGATCATACCACCCTTAGTGCGGCACTTGATGTAACCAGTAACAACCTCGTTTGCATCGAGAGCTGCGTTAACGCGATCCCAGCTCTTGCTCATGCGAGCCTTCTTGTGAGAGAGTACGAGCTGACCCTTGCGGTCCTCCTGATTCTCTACATAAACCTCAACAACGTCACCTACCTTAAGATCTGGGTTGTAACGGAACTCAGATGCAGGGATGATACCGTCGCTCTTGTAACCGATGTTTATGATTACTTCCTTCTTGTCAACAGAGATAACTGTACCATCAACTACCTGATGATCTGCTACCTTGTTGAGGGTCTCGTCGTAAGCCTTTGTCAATTCCTCAGCGCTTACACCGAAAGCCTGACCATTCTCGAACTCTTCCCAGTTGAAGCCCTCGAGTGGCTGAATGTTCTTAAAATCTGCCATAAAAATTAATAAATGTTTTTTTAATTAATAAAGTTGGACTTTATGTTGATTAATACTATTGATTAGAGCACATAATAACCCAAGTTCCGCATTAGCGAAACTCGGATCTATGCTCAAAATCGGATGCAAAGTTAATAATTATCCTTTACTTATGCAAATATTTTCCGATTTTTATTATATATAATGTGTAAATTGCAGAATTTCTTGATAATTCTCGGCATTTTAACACAATTCTACCTTGGAAATCTCCTGTTCTTTGTCGCAGTAGTGACAACGTACGGCTGTGTGACCTTTGCTTTCTACAACATGGAAGATTGTTGCCATCGGTTCGTTGTTGGTGATGCACTTTGGATTATGGCACTTCACGATACCCTTCAGTGTGCTTGGAGTTACAACGGTGATTTTCTCTACCACCTCGAAACCTTTAATCACGCTCATCACAATCTTTGGGGCTACTACCGACAGTTTGTTTATCTCTTCAGGTGTAAAGAATCTGTCGCTGACTTTGATAATACCCTTTTTGCCCAGTTTCTCCGATGGATAGTTGTAACCGATTGTGACAGGGTTTGTCTCCTGATCGAGCCCAAGGAGGTTGACTACCTGGAATGTTTTATCAGCAGGGATATGGTCGATAACGGTACCGTTCTCGATAGCCGCTACAAGTCTTTCTTTTTTATTCATAACTATCTGGTAATGATTGTTTTGTCGTTCTTTATTTCATCTAATCCTATACCCAGCACTCGGCAGTATATAGCTTCGCGGGCGTAGAGACCGTTCTGAGCCTGCTGGATGTAGTATGCATGTGGGTTGTCATCAACATCGTAGGCAATCTCATTCACGCGTGGCAGTGGGTGGAGAATCTTCATGTTCTCGCGTGCCAAGCCCAGCATAGAATTTTTGAGGATGTAAACATTCTTCACGCGCTCATATTCCATCAAATCTGAGAAACGCTCTTTCTGTACACGAGTCATGTATATGATGTCAGCATCAGCAATGATCTTCTCGTTGAATGCAGTATGCTCCTGGAAATTGATTCCGTGTTCCTTGCAGTAGAGTTTGTACTCGTTAGGCATAGCCAACTCTTTTGGTGCAATGAAGTGGAATGTTGGATTGAAATGACGCATGGCTGTGATGAGCGAGTGAACGGTACGACCGTACTTCAAGTCACCGACAAGATATATGTTCAGGTTCTCGAGTGTGCCCTGTGTCTTGTAGATAGAATAGAGGTCGAGCAAGCACTGTGATGGATGCTCATGAGCACCGTCGCCGGCATTGACGATAGGTACTGGTGCAATTTCGCTTGCATATTGTGCAGCACCTTCTATGAAATGGCGCATCACAATGATGTCGGCATAGTTGCTAACCATGAGTATTGTGTCTTTGAGAGTCTCGCCCTTCGTACCGCTTGTGATCTTTGGATCGGCAAAGCCGATGACCTTGGCTCCGAGGCGGTTCGCGGCAGTCTCGAATGAGAGTCGGGTGCGGGTTGAAGGCTCAAAAAAGAGTGTTGCTACTATGCGACCTTTGAGAAGTTCGCGGTTAGGATGCTTTTCAAACTCTTGCGCCATTTCGATGAGGTACATAATCTCCTCTTTCGACAAGTCTGCAATAGTTACATAATCATGTTTTTTCATTGCTTTTACAGATAGTTGGGATTTCTGACTGCGAAGTTAACAATATTTTCCGAAAAACATGCCCATTTATTAAAAAGAAATTTGTATTTTTGCAAAGATTAATCATTTTGGTAGGCCAATGATGGTCTGAAACTAACAAAAAATAAGGTTATTTCTATAGAAAATGCGTAGAAAATTCATACATACCCTTTGGGCATTACTGGTATTAGGTGTACTGACTGTGATACTGCTGTTTGTTGCAATATGGAACGGTTGGATTGGCTATATGCCGGCTGTCGACGACTTGCAGAATCCAATATCGCGTTCAGCCACTCAGATTTATTCCTATGATGGAAAACTCATCGGAACATGGAGCTACAATAAGGAAAATCGCGTCTGTATTGACTATAACGACATCTCCGAGCACATGGTCCATGCTCTTGTCGCTACCGAGGATGAGCGCTTTTATAGCCATTCCGGTATAGATTTCATAGCCCTTGGTCGTGCCATCATCAAGCGAGGCATCCTTGGACGGTCGAGTGCCGGTGGTGGTTCCACCATCACACAGCAGTTGGCAAAACAGCTTTATTCCGAGACGGCACCGAGCTCGCTCCAGCGAATGATGCAGAAACCGATAGAGTGGGTGATAGCAGTGAAACTCGAGCGCAACTACACAAAGGAGGAGATTATAGCCCTCTATCTCAACTATTTCGATTTCCTTCACAACGCGGTAGGTATCAAGACTGCAGCAAATACCTATTTCAGCAAAGAACCATCCGAACTGACCATTCCTGAGGCTGCCATGCTTACCGGTTTGTGCAAGAACCCATCACTGTTCAATCCTGTACGTTTCCCGGAGCGTAGCTTGAAGCGTCGAAATGTTGTTCTGCAACAGATGCTCAAGGCGGGCTATATCACGGAAGCAGAGTATGCCGACTATTCACAGCAACCTATAGCACTGCGTTTCCATCGTACAGACCATAAAGAAGGATTGGCTCCTTATTTCCGCGAGTATCTGCGTCAGTATGTCACAGCTGAGATACCAAGTCGTTCGAAATATCCAGCTTGGAACTATCGTCAGTATGTGAGCGATTCCATAGCATGGGAGGAGGACCCACTCTATGGCTGGTGTCAGAAGAATCGCAAGAAGGATGGTTCACATTATAATATATATGAGGATGGATTGAAGTTCTATACCACCATCGATTCTCGTATGCAGCGTTATGCCGAAGAGGCATTGCAGCAGCATGTGGCACAGTATCTCCAGCCTGCGTTCACAAAGGAGAACCGCATGAAGGCTAATGCTCCGTTCACTTCCGACCTCACTCCGAAGCAGGTCAGCGAGATTATGAACCGTGCTATCCAGCAGAGTGAGCGATACAATGTGATGCGTTCGGCAGGATATTCGCGAGAGGAAATCGACAAATCATTCCGTACCAAGACTCCGATGACAATCTTCACTTATAACGGTGAGATTGATACGATGATGACTCCGCTCGACTCTATACGCTACTACAAGTCGTTCCTGCGTGCTGGATTTGTTTCCATGGAACCATCGACAGGTTTTGTCAAGGCGTATGTGGGTGGTCTCAACTATCATCATTTCATGTATGATATGGCTTCCGTAGGTCGTCGTCAGGTGGGTTCTACCATCAAACCATATCTCTATTCGTTGGCTATGGAAAACGGCATGTCGCCTTGCGACCTTGCACCGAATGTACAGACCACATACACCGTTGCAGGAAAGCCTTGGACTCCTCGTAACGCCTCTCGCAGACGCTATGGCGAGATGGTGACATTGAAATGGGGCTTGGCGCAGTCGAACAACTGGATATCGGCTTACCTCATGAGTCGTCTGAATCCGCATCAGTTTGTTGACCTTCTCCACAGTTATGGTATTAGCAATCCTGAGATACATCCTTCAATGTCGCTCTGTCTTGGTCCTTGTGACATCAGTGTTGCCGAGATGGTGAGTGCATACACCACATTCGTAAACCATGGTATTCGTACGTCGCCGATATTCGTTACCCGCATTGAGGATAATGAAGGCAATGTACTCGCTGAGTTTGCTCCACGCATGAACGAGGTTATCTCTGCAGAGGCTGCCGACAAGATGATAACGCTTCTCCGTGGTGTCATCGATGGTGGTACTGGTGGACGAATCCGCTCGCGTTATAACATCGAGGGGCAGATAGCAGGAAAGACCGGTACAACCAACAACAATTCCGATGCCTGGTTCATCGGTTGTACTCCGCAACTTGTCAGTGGTTGTTGGGTAGGAGGTGAAGATCGCGATATCCATTTCGACAATATGACATACGGTCAGGGTGCTGCAATGGCACTGCCGGTATGGGCTATCTATATGCAGAAGATATACAAGGATAAGGAGTTGGGATTCTCCACGGTAGTACCGTTCGATTTGCCTGAGGACTATGATCCTTGTTCCGGTCACTTCGCTTCTGGTGAAGAAGCCTCCGAAGAAGATGATATGATAGGTATCAATCTTGAGGAGGTGTACGAGTGAAGCCTGTGGCTTAATTGATAATTGACAATTGATAAT
>JAUNIK010000214.1 GCA_030523505.1 Prevotellaceae bacterium
GTCGGATGTGTCAAGACCTTTGGCAAATGAATACAAGTCGGTTACACCGAAGGCAAACTCGATATTCTTTGCAATACTCTCGAAATGGAATGGCACATTTGCATAGTCACCCTTGGGCACAGTCAATGCAACGTCAACCACACTGGCATCGGTTACCTTAAGCAAGGTCTGGCATCGGAAATTAACAGGATAAGCACTCTGTTCGGTCTTTACAAATCCAGCAACAACAGGAATAATACCAGCAGAAGCATTATTAGTCAAAGTAAACCTCAACTGTTTGGATGCTGGAAGAAATTCCACTGTAGCACAAGTGCTGTTTTCATCGTTAGTGATAATTCCAGAGGCAGATACACCCCATTTGTTTTCGCCCTGATTTGCAGGAGCCTTGTCCCACACACGGCGCACAGGATTGACAAGAAGGAAACGAGTTGAACCATTACTGAGTCCTGCTATCGCTTCGTCGAGGGACATTCCAAGCTGTTCCTGTATTTGTGAAGCATAATCTGCGAGATTAACAGTTTTTACCTCTGTTCCAGCCTCTGCTTGCTTGAGTGAAATAGAGGCAGACGGCATATTGGCATCCGAACCCTTAAGAGGCGGATTCTCAGTCTCGCCATATTCATGCGGCGAGGTGGCATCCTCATAATCATTGCTACAAGCTGATGTGATACCTATTGTGGCGCACACCATTAATGCCATATATAATATCTTTTTCATAATGATAATCTTTTATTGTATTATTACTAATCAGTTATAACCCTCATTCTGCTTGAGATTAGGATTTGCATTGAGGAAATCCTTTAATATCGGGAATACGTCAAGATGATGATCGTTGACATTCAAGTTGGCGCTCTTGCCAAACCAAGACTTGCCGTTGAAGACATTGCATCCATTAGTCATCTTGAAACGTATCAGGTCCTGACGACGATGGTGCTCATAAACGAATTCCCATGCAAGGTCGTCGAGAAGACCGCCAAGGATAATGTCCGAACCGCCCTCATGTGTCTCGGTATTCACAACATTTGTCAATTCGCCTGACTCAGACACTTCGCCCTGAATTTCACGGAGTCCGTAATCATAGCAGCTGCCACCCTTGAGCTGTTCAACTGTGCGTACAGCCTTCTCGGGGTTCTTCTTGAATGCGCGTTGGCGTATCATTGTCACGATGTCGGCTGCGGTCTGTTCGGTTTCGCCGTTATATCCACCAAGACGAAGCAGGCACTCAGCCTTGATAAAATATGCATCTGTCAGACGGAAGAAAGGCACGTCGTCATTGCTAACACTGACATCACCTTCTACAATCTCATATTTCTTCAGACGTGCTCCCTGCATTGATGCAGCACCAGGCTTTTCAATTGCATATACGTCAATAGTATAGTCAAGAGCCTTTCCGTTGATATATATCTGTTCTCCGGTTTTCTTGCTCTTCTGAGGTCCCCATACCCAGCAGTCAGTCTTTCTGCTGTCATCAGGGTCGTATGAGTTTATAAACTGAGGAATACCAGCACTACCGTTCCATGCGTCGAGTGTCACTCCAAAGATGTCCTGACTGCCCGAAAGGAACCACTTGCAATAGTAGTTTGTACCCATACCGGCATATTTTTTGTCGTACACGAGAGCAAAGATTACTTCGGCATCCTGTGTGTCGGCACGGAATGGATTGAGATAATCAGTTGCAAGAGTGTATTTGCCATCGTTGATAATCTCATTAACCTCGTCGTATGCCTTTTTGTAGTAGCTCATGTCATCACCTGATTCGGGGAACCATGCATTGTGATTGAGATACATCTTGGCAAGAATCATGCATGCGCCATAATAATTGATTTGACCGAATTCAACATCTTTGGAAAGATGTGGCTTTGACTCATTGAGCTCATTCACAATCCAGTCGAATGTCTTGGCTGGTGCTTCCTGTGTAGGTAGCCAGTCGGAAGGAACTTTCAATGTTGTTTCCAAAGGAATGTTGCGGAAGAGGTCGAACAGCACATAGTAGAAGAGTGCACGATAAGTGCGCAACTCTGCCTTGGATGTCTCATTTGAGGAGATGTCCTCATTGTCAAGGAGTTGGTTGCATGTTGTGATACCCTGATAGCAAGAGAACCAAGGACGGTACAAATGATTTACTGTACTGTGGAATTCATGCTTGTGCAGAGAAACATACTGTGCGCCCCATCCAGATGTCTCATATCGGAACGGAGTCATAATCAGGTCGCAGCACTCCTCGCTGATGTCCTGATAGCCTTCCCAACCATTATACATATCGCGCAGACGGTCATATATAGTACCGTACATAGCCTGAACATCATCGTTGGTCAGTTCGTACGAACCGTCGCCAGGCAACTGCTTATATACAGTTTCGTCAAGGTCAGTGCATGATGTAAGTGCTAATGAACCTATCATCATTGCAGCGCAAAATCCTTTTTTCAAAATATTATATTTCATAATTGTATGCTTTTAGAATGTTACATTTAGTCCAATTGTATAAGAACGAACTGTAGGATACTTGTC
This sequence comes from Prevotellaceae bacterium, assembly GCA_030523505.1. Taxonomy (GTDB): domain Bacteria; phylum Bacteroidota; class Bacteroidia; order Bacteroidales; family Bacteroidaceae; genus Prevotella. The sequence goes on from JAUNIK010000214.1 coordinate 2,509, forward strand.
GCGGTCATCAACACCAGCTGTCCAGAAATTGTCGCTTCCAAGTTCGGGATCCATACCCTTATACTTCGTGATTGTAAACACGTTATATATACTGCCGTAGAGACGTATGTCTTTGATGTAGTTGTTCTTCTTCGGTTTGAAGGTATATCCAAGTGTCATTGTACTCAACTTGAAATAGTCGCCGTCCTCGATATAGTAGCTTGTCACAACCAGAGACTGTGCTGACGACAATGCCCTGATTCCGCCAATCTTGTCAGTTGCCGACTTCAGACGGTTATAGGCATGGGCATTATTCTCATAGAATACGCGTTGCTGGTTGATAATCTTGAATCCAAACTGACCGTTGCACTGAAGCGAGAGGTCGAAATTCTTATAGGTGATTGTATTGTTCCAACCCATAGTCACAGATGGAATACCATTACCCATGTATTCATACCAGTTATCGTAATCGTTACGCATTTCTTGATAGAACTCTGCGCATTGTCCTGTAGCGGGATTATTGATAAGGAACAATCCAGTTGACTCCGACACACCTACAGCCTTAAGGCTATATATACGTCCAAGTGACTGTCCCACCTCAACCTTGTGTGTGAACTGAGATACAGGGTCGCCTACGCCTTGCAGCCAAAGTACATTGTCGGTCTGATACAAGTCGTTGGAGAGACTTACAAGTTCATTCTTATTGTGCTGTAATGTCACTTGAGTTGTCCACTCAAGATCCTTTGTTCTTACAGGCACTGCCTTCACCATTACTTCGATACCCTTGTTGGTCATCTTACCAACATTGGCAAGAGTGGATGTGTAGAGGTTGGGAGGACTTGGTACGGCATAATCATAAAGCATGTCGCTTGTCTTTTTGACATTCAGGTCAATGCTACCTCCAAGTCTGTCATTAAATACACTCCAGTCAACACCTACGTTAAACTCTCGTGTCGTTTCCCACTTCAAGTCGGGGTTGGCATTCGAAATGGCCTTCAATCCCTTGTTCCACTGTCCGTCTCTGAAGTAGTTTCCACCAGAATATGTATATCTTACCATAGAAGAGTAAGGATAACCTGGGATGACACCAGTGACACCCCATCCGGCACGCAACTTCAGATTGTCAAGCCATTTGCGTGTGTCCTTCATGAACGATTCATTCATGATGTTCCATCCAAGTGATACAGAAGGGAATGCACCCCATTTGTTGTTCTTACCAAACTTTGACGATCCTTCATATCGAAGACTTACCAAGACATTGTAGCGGTCATCATAACCATAGCTGACACGACCGAACCAACCAATCAATTTGCTCTCATTGGTGGAATAGTCATTACCGCTGTCCATAGAAGCCTTGCCGTCTGTCAGGATTGTGCCTGCTCCCATATTGTAGTAACCGAAATAGTCGGTGGGGAAATTGGCATTCCACATGGCGGTCTCATCGTAGAACTCGCGCGACCAGCTATATCCTACGAGAGCATCAAGGCGATGAACCTTATTCAAGGTCTTGATATACTTAGAAGTTATTTCCAAATAATCGGCTTGGTCGAGTGACGAACCGCGAGAAGCCGAACCTTTATACGAACCCTTGCCGTTGATTCCGCTCATTGAGTGGTCTCTCGTATAATAATTACCTGAACGGCTCAGAGTGCGGTGAGTAGAAAGCATGAGGTTGGTTTGCCATCCCTTGATAGGCTCAAAGGTGATATTTCCAGTCATGCGCACCGTTTGTTGCTTGTTTTCGCCAGTCTGCTCATTTTGCAATGATACAGGATTCCAGTACTGAAGAAGGCTACCCTCATTGTATGTGCCATCTGGATTCCAAATCGGAGATGTCGGGTTGCGGATTACTGCCTGACGATAAATTGTCGTAGCATCATTCAAATCATATTTGTATGACTCAGCCTGAATCTTGAGGTTCACTTTCAGCATGTCATTTAGCATCCAGTGACTCATGTCGAAGTTGAGAGTCATAGTCTCATTACCAGTCTTCTTCATTACACCTTGGGCATTTCTGTATGTAAAGTTACCATAATAAGAAGTCTTGGCAGAACCACCTTGTAGTGAGAAACTGTGATTGTGGGTTACGGCAGTGCGACTGATGGCATCGAGCCAGTCGGTGTCATATCCCTCATCATTCATACTCGTCAATCCGGCACGAATGTCAGATGGTTCCATAAAGTCGGCTCTTTTAGCCCAATTCGAGAAGGAAACATAACCGGCATAAGTTGACTGTGTTTCTTGTTCGCGCGAACCAGTCTTTGTTGTAATGATAATCACACCACCAGCACCACGAGTACCATATATGGCGGCTGCGGATGCGTCCTTCAGTACGTCGATAGAAGCAATGTTCTCAGGAGCCACCGACTGAAGACTACCTGGTGTGCCGTCAATAAGTACAAGTGGCTGGGCATTGCCCGATACAGTGGCTATACCTCGAAGACTAATCTGCGAAGAAGCACCAGGGTCACCCGAAGGACTGGTGATGGTAAGACCGGCAACCTTACCCTTAATAAGATCACCAGCATTGTTGATATTTCCCACAGTGAAGTCTTCTGCCTTAACACTGGTGATGGCAGAAGTAACGTCACCTTTGCGCTGTGTACCATATCCGATGACAACCACTTCGTTGAGCGACTTGAGGTCTTCCTGAAGTGTCAGCTTGCCACCTTTGGTTTCCTGTGAGATAAAACCGATGTATGAAACAACAAGGGGAGTTTTGTTGCTCTTCACCTTAAGAGTATAGTTACCGTCGAAGTCGGTAATGGTGCCGTTCTTCGGATTGCCCTTTTCCACTACGCTGGCTCCGATAATCGGTTCACCGTTGACAT
>JAUNIK010000215.1 GCA_030523505.1 Prevotellaceae bacterium
CCTCCCCGTAATGGGAGGGAGATATGAGGTTACTCTTTCCGACAGTGCTCTCTCCACCAACAAGGCTAATTTCGTAGCCCTCCCCCATTCTTCTGCCCTACGAGCGAAGCGGCAGAGCCGAGCGATGGGGGGAGATGGAGGGGGGCTCCATTTACGACAGTTACTGTTAGGCAGATTGGGGTTGGCAGATAAGAGTTTACTCATTAGATGCCAAGAACAAGATGGATAACAAAAAAGCAACGCTTTGGCTGTACATTTTTCATTGAATAATAAATTGATTACTCGGTGCTTGGGGGCTTCTATCTCCTCACATCGATTACCTCTCCTGTCATTTTTGATATGAGGGTATTCACTGTCGCAATGCCCACAAACTTCGGATTGAGCAGGGTGTCGTCTGGCTCGTTGCCAAAGGCCTGAACACGCATTGGGGTCTTAGTGCGCTCTGGGTTGACACAGTTCACCCTGATGCCGAACTCCGCCCATTCCTCGCTCAATGCCTGCACGAGGTTCACGATGGCTGCCTTTGTCGAAGAGTATATGCTGTACATCATTCGGCCCTTCGTGTAACTGCTACTGGTGTAGAAGAGCATCGAACCTTTGCTCTCCCTGAGGTATTCGAACGACTCCTTCGCCACATTCACCACTCCGAGATAGTTCACATTAACACTCTTCACTATCGTCTCGTAGTCCATGCCGTAGAGAGGTTCCTTGACGAGAATGCCGGCAGTGTTCACCACATAGTCTATCCTGCCGTTCTGTGCCTTCACCTCGGCAAGCACCTCGCGCACCTTCTGTGCATCGGTCACATCGACTCCGTTCTCCGAACGACTGAAGGAATATACCGTTGCTCCAAGTTCACGGCCAATCTTCACTACCTCTTCGCCTATGCCATAGCTGCCACCGAATACTACCATCACCTTACCGGCCATCTTCTCCCCGGCATCAGCCACCAGTTCGTGGTTGTTGCCTTTGATGCTCTTCAACTGGTAAAGCTTGTCGAGCAGGAACAGGTCCTCGGTGTATGTCACCTTCATGTTGAACACCTCGCCCGGTACTACAAACACTTTCTCTTCCGGCAGGTATTTTCTGACAACACCGCAGTCATCGGTAGTCACGAAGTTCGGATCCTGCAGGGCTATCTCATACGCTCTGCGTATCGTGCCACGTTTGAAGCACTGTGGTGTCTGTCCGTTGCGCAGTTCCGCGCGTGGTGGAATCTCGCAGATGCAGTCGCTGTCGTCAACGCGGATGATGGTATCTGTTGCTTTTATCGCCACATCAATGGCGTTGTAATTCTCGAGAGCCTTCACGCAGTCGTCTATGATACGGTCATTAACCAGCGGACGCACGGCATCATGGAAGATAAGGTTCACGCTGTCGTCGGTATATGCGTTGATAGCCGACAGACTCGAATGGTAGCGCTCCTTGCCCCCGACGAGCACCTTCTTCACCTTTTTGAACAGGTTGCTCACCACCAGCTGTTCCACCTCGTTGACGAACTCCTCTTTGGTGACCACGGCAATCTCGTCGATATTCTCATTGTTCTCGAATGCGAATATCGTATGTTCGATGATTTTCTTTCCTGCTACCTTCAGGAACTGCTTCGGCAGTGCCCCGCCCAGTCGCGATCCACTACCTCCCGCAAGTATTACTGCTATATTCATATTTCAAGTTTTATATCTTTGAATTGAAAATTTATATTTTTCGTTTTCGTTTACCGCACTGTCACGCTGTCACGCGTCACGCTGCCCTAGCGTTAACGCAGGTCCCTCCCCTTGAGGCTGGGGCTATCTATATCCTTTCACTAAGCGCCATGCCCTATGGTATATTCTCCAAAGTGGTCCCCACAGCCATTCGGTGTGATCGAAACGCCAGTAACGAAGGTTTCGGAAGAGTATCATCCATAAAGTGTATCCCTTCTTTCCTTTTTTCTCCTTTTGTTTTCCGTTTGCTCTGCCGAAGTTTCCACTGTTGATAACCTCGTCCAAAAGGAATCTTCCATCTTTAGCATGAGGTTCTATCAGCAACATTTCTTCGGGCAGTCCCAGAGCACCACTCATTATCCATGATAGAGCCGCAGCAAAACGCGTCAGTCCGATACGTTCTATTACATTGCGTATTGCAATTCTGGTCTCTTCTGGTTCTTTTGCGAAATCCTTCAACACGAAAAAGTAGTCAATCAACTGTCGCATACCGATTCCCTCCGTTAGCAGATGAATGTATATATGCGCCAACTGGTGGATTACATTGAACCTTGTCGTTGTTACATAGGTGCTTATAGTCTTGCCGCCTTCTATCTCTAAGTCAACCTTGTTCTCATAGCAACTGTCAGCTTCCTCTTCAAAGAATTTCTGCAGTCGGGCGTTATGCCATGGGTTGCGTAGATAGAATGGACGGAAATGAACCTCTACCGTCGCTCCTTTTACTCCGTGAAACTGTATTTCGAGTTCATTGATTTCGTTCGTGGGCGAAATCTCTTGCACAAAGGCGTTCACCTTTTCCATACCGCCCTCTACCCATAGGTCAATATCACCTGATGACCGCAGCATGCTAAGGTTGGCATCTTGCGTATGGTATAGCAAGGCATTACCTTGCCCTTTCATTATTGATGTTCGGAATCCTTCTTTGCGGAATATGCTTGTGGCTTGCTTGCATTTCTTGTTTAGGTGAAGGTTCTGCGTTTTTATCTTCTCCGCCTGGCCCACCCAGTCCATGAGGATAGGCATTGCCGGCATCATCTGTCGTGGCAGTCGTTCTATTCCTGCGAAGGTGATGCCCAGTACCGACTGCTGTTCCGCCATCTCTCGGATAGCCTCCCAGTCGATATGTTCCGACAACACCGCCCCTTGCTCACCTGTCAAGGCGAGCCTCAAAAGCGCTATCAGTTGTCGTTCAGTCAGAGACATAATTTATAATAATTAGGCGAAAGCGATAGCGATGGCGATAGCTAATTTCTCACTCTAGATATAAGTGCGGATATCTGGCGCTCGATGTTTTGTAGATTATCGAGTAATATTTTATACTGCTCCTCAGTTATGTAGTTAAGATTTCTTGAAATTAATAACTGAGTTTCGACCTCGTAAGCAGAACCTAATGAAATATCCAGAAAATGTGCAAAGTCATTATCTGTAGGCCGTGCACACCCCTCCGCGAAATTTGAACCAATGGAAACCACAGCTCTTTGAAGCTGATCGCAAAGTCCCTTCTTCTCAAAGTAGGGTAGAGTAGCAGTAACCTCATATACTTTGGTTGCCATCGCAACTGCTTCTTGCCAAATTCTATATTCTCTAAAGTTTCTTGCTTTCTTTTCCATATTATGTTATTGCCAAATTATTCCATCGCCATCGCAGTAGCCCCCTCCTTTCTTCCCTTTATAGACCGGAGGATGCTATCGCCATCGCTATCGCAGTAGAACTCCTTTCACGAGTTCTCCAATCTTATAAACATACCTCAAAGAGATTATAAGGTAGTTCGAGTACACCCCGTTTTCCTTGAAAGCCCGCATGTGGTCCTTGTTTATCTGCTTATGGCTTGCTGCGCCGCTCGACGACGCACCGCCCATGCGCATGGTGACAAAATCCTTCTGGATATATTTTGTTTTTATCCTGTGCACGAAGATCAGTCTCAGCAGGTTCTCGAAGTCAGCCGCAATCTTATACGATGTGTCAAAGTAACGGTTATCGTCTTCGTCTTCGTTTTCGTGACAATGAAAGCCTTCCTTCTTGAGGCTTTCATAGACTTTCTTGCGACAGTAGAAACTCGGATGAGCCGGCATGAATCCCAGTCGCATCATCCATCGGCGGAAGGTCTTGCTCGAGTAGTATCTCACCAGTTGTGTGGTGTCATCCTCCTTCACATAGTGCACATCACCATATACCGCATCAATCTCCGGCGTCCGCTCAAACTGGTCTGCTACGATCTGGAGAATATCGTTAGATGTGTAGAAATCATCGGAGTTCAGTATTCCCACCACATCACCCGTTGTAGCAGCAATACCCTGGTTCATAGCATCGTATATGCCCTTGTCGCGTTCGGAGATGATATGCATCCTACCCCCGAAGCGTGGCTCATATTCACGGCATATCGCCAGTGTGTCGTCCTTCGACCCACCGTCTTTTATTATCAGTTCGTAATCCTGATACGACTGTGCCAGCACACTCTCCAGAGTGTCCCTCACCGTCTTTCCGCTGTTCCATGTCGCCGTAATGATACTGATCTTCATCGGTCTTGCAGTAAATGTTATTTGCTCGGGTTGCACTTTGCCTTGCGAAGGTACTACAAATTTTTGTATTTACAAAATTTTGCCCCTGCTTTTCTCTATTATCCTTGCTTATTCCTATCATTAGCATTTCCCCACACCTTTCCCTTGCCATTGCATTTATTGTCACTACCTTTGTGCCAATCAAAAAAACAATTGTTATGGAAAAGTGGATTTGCAAACAGTGTGGTTACGCACACTACGGAAAGGAAGCACCCGACATCTGTCCGCAGTGCGGTGCTCGGAAGTCACGCTTCTATCAGGAAGGCAGAAACGGATGTGGCTTCGGTGTTGTTCTCCTTCTCATGATACTGCTGGCAATTGTCGTCAGTATCTTCATGAGCTGCTCGTCGCTCACCGTCGATAACTCCCCCGTGGAGGATGTCGATATGAATCGTTTCCTTGGCAAGTGGTATGAGATAGCGCGCTACGACCATAAGTTCGAACGCGGTATGGAAGAGTGCACAGCCACCTACACGTTGCAGAATGATGGCAAACTCGTCATCACCAACCACGGCATGAAGAACGGCCAGTGGGACACCTCCGTCGGCAAAGGAAAACTCACCGATGAGCCTGGCATCCTCCGTGTCTCCTTCTGGGGACCGTTCTATTCCGATTATCGTATCATGATGCTCGCCTACGACTACTCCTATGCCCTTATCGGTGGCAGCACCGACAGTTACCTATGGATACTCTCGCGCACTCCGACACTCGATGACTACACCCGCGACCGCATTCTCCTTGAAGCCCGTCGCCGCGGTTATGACACCGACCTCCTCCTCTGGGTTTCCCAACAGCAAAACGCCGCCCTCTTCACCCCCGAGTAGGTACCCCTCCTAGCCTCCTCATGTGACGAGGGTATAGCTGGCTTTAGGAAAATACTAGCATCTCATGATATAGCAAAGGCCCACGGTATCCCGCGAGCCTTTGCTATATCATTGTTATCGTAGCGCAGCGCATCGTACAAAGTCTATGCGCACATTTTTAATTGTTTTATTGTTTTATTGTTTTTTGCAGGCTAATGTCATCGTAATGAAATGTAT
>JAUNIK010000216.1:0-989 GCA_030523505.1 Prevotellaceae bacterium
CTGTCGCTGTCCTGTTCCCTCCCATACATGGGAGGGCCCTTCGTCTTCGTCTTCGTTATCGTTATCGCTCCTCCCCCTTTGGGTGCCGGGGGGCTACTCCAACTCCCTCAACGATTCCATCTTCTTCGTCTCCAGGAATTCATACACTCCGCACAGGTGCTCGCGTACTCGCTTGTTTCCAAACTCATACACCTTCGTACACAGCCCATCAAGGAAGTCTCGGTCATGAGAAACACATATCAGCGTACCATCGAAATCCTGCAATGCCTGTTTCAGCACATCCTTTGTCTTGATGTCGAGGTGGTTGGTAGGCTCGTCGAGGATAAGCAGGTTCACAGGCTCCAGCAGCAGTTTCAATATCGCCAGTCGTGTCCTCTCACCACCCGAGAGCACCTTCACCGGCTTTGTCGATGCATCACCACCAAACATAAACGCTCCGAGCAGATCGGTAATCTTCTTCCTTATCTCACCCTTCGCCACATCATCGATAGTCTGGAACACCGTGAGGTTCTCATCCAGCAGTGATGCTTGGTTCTGTGCGAAATAACCTATCTGCACATTATGTCCCAACTGAATGCTGCCATCGTGCTCCAGCTCTCCCATGATACACTTCACCAATGTCGATTTTCCCTCACCGTTACGACCGACGAATGCCACCTTGTCGCCTCGTTCTATCGTCAGCGAACAGTTCTCGAATATCGTCTTCTCCTTTGTAGGGTCAAGGCGCAATGGGAAACGCTTTCCCACACCGTCCATCATCACCGGATAGGCTCCTGAGCGTGGGGCAGGGGGGAACTTCAGTCTCAGGCGTGAGGTGTCTTCCTCGTCAACCTCCACCAACTCCAGCTTCTCCAGCATCTTCACCTTGCTCTGCACCTGGAATGTCTTCGAGTATGTGCCCTTGAATCGTTCTATGAACTCCTTCGTCTCGGCTATCATCTTCTGCTGCTCGTCATATTGCTTCTGCTGTTGTGCACGACGCTCTGCTC
>JAUNIK010000216.1:999-5278 GCA_030523505.1 Prevotellaceae bacterium
ATATTGTGAGTATGGCACCTTATAATCATATATACGTCCCATCGTCACCTCGATGGTTCTCGTAGTGATGTTATCCACAAACTTCCTGTCGTGCGATATCACCACCACCGCCTTGCCGTTCTGGATGAGGAATTCCTCCAGCCATCCTATCGACTCGATGTCGAGGTGGTTGGTAGGCTCGTCGAGGAGCAGCACATCAGGATTCTTCAGCAGCAGTTTTGCCAGTTCAATACGCATTCGCCATCCTCCGGAGAATTCCGATGTCTGTCTGTTGAAGTCAGTACGCTCGAAACCCAATCCGAGGAGTGTCTTCTCCACATCCTCCTCGAAATGTGTCATGTCGATGGCATAGAACTTCTCGCTCATTGCTGCCACCTTGTCGATGAGCGCCATATAGCCATCGCTCTCGTAGTCGGTACGGGTGGCGAGTTCGTTGTTCATCGCCTCTATCTCTGCCTCCATCTCGTGCAGATGGGCGAAGGCCTGTGCTGTCTCTTCGAACACGGTACGTCCATCTTCCGTCATCAGGTGCTGAGGGAGGTATGCAATCACCGTGTCCTTTGGTGCCGACACCTGTCCGCGGGTTGGTTTTCTCACGCCCGCCAGAATCTTCAGAAGGGTGGATTTTCCCGCACCGTTCTTGCCCATCAAGGCAATACGGTCGCCCTCATTGATAACAAAACTAATATTCGAGAACAGCGCCTCACCACCGAACTCCACTGCTAATCCGTCAATTGATACCATCTGTGTCTTTTTATAATTTTCTGCAAAGTTACAAAAAATCCCCCAATTACACAAGACACAGCCCAACCATACTTGGTCGGGCTGTGTCTTATTCCCCCCTCTCCTTGTGGGAGAGGGGCCGGGGGTGAGGCTTTTATTGCTCGGGCCTTGTCCTGTTCCCTCCCATTATGGGAGGGCTGTGTCTTATTCCCTCCCATTATTGGGAGGGCTTCCGCTATCGCTCCTCCTTCCCCCTTCCCCCGAATGGTTTCCCCCTCCCTAATGGGGAGGGGGCTAGGGGGAGAGGCTACCACACCTTCGTCTCAGTGCAGTTTATCTTTGCCGCCTGGTTGCCGCAAGTGAGCACGAACTCACCTTCCTCAACTGTCCAGCGACCGTCCTGACCAACGAATGCCAGCTCTGAAGCCTTCACATTGAATGTCACTGTCTTTGTCTCCCCTGGCTGCAGTTCAATCTTCTTGAATGCACGCAGACGGCGGCAGTCTGGCACTACCGATGCCATCAGATCGCTCGAGTAGAGCAGCACAGCCTCCTTACCAGCACGCTCGCCGGTGTTCTTCACATCAACAGTCACAGTAAGCTCATCCTCTGGTCCAAACGAAACGACGCCACCGTTCCCTTTGTTTACACAAAGGTTGCTGTATTCATAAGTAGTATAGCTCAAACCGAATCCGAATGGCCACTGCTGCACCACCTTCGCATCATAATCGTATGCACCTGCCATAGTGCCCACCTCTTCGCTTACCTTGTAATCGTAGTTGATGAGCGAGTTTATCTCCTTTGGATATGTGTATGGCATCTTTGCCGAGAAGTTCGCATCACCTGCAAGGAGGTTTGCCAAAGCATCAGCACCATAGCTACTTGGAAGTAAGATATCCACAACAGCCTTTGCCAGTGGTTCGATATCGGCAATAAGGCGTGGGCGACCTTCGTTCAGCACCATCACGATAGGCTTACCTGTCTCTGCCAAAGCCTTCACGAGGTTACGCTGGTTCTCTGAGAGGTTGAGGTCGGTAAGGTTTCCTGGAGTCTCTGTATATGAGTTCTCACCGATACATGCCACGATGATATCCACATCCTTTGCTGCTGCCACAGCCTTGTCGATCTCTGGCTCCAACTCATCCCAGTACTTACCGTTCTCGTTGTATTTCACACCCTGCTCGAGGATTACATTCTCCTTGCCATACTTATTGCAGAGGGCCTCGTAGATGGTGTTGTACTTCTCTGCCAGATCCTCGGCATTGCTTCCCTGCCATGTGTACGACCATCCGCCGTTGAGGCAACGCATCTGGTTGGCGTTAGGACCGGTGAGGAGAATCTTCTTACCCTTTGCTATTGGCAGTGTGTTGTCCTGGTTCTTCAGCAACACCTCTGCTTCCTCTGCTGCTGCCAGTGCCTTCTGTGCGAATTCGTCACAACCGAACAATGGATAATCCTTGGCAAGTGTGTTTGGATGCTCGAACAGTCCGAGACGATACTTCACACGAAGGATTCTGCGCACTGCATCATCGATACGCTCCATGCTCACCTTACCCTCGTTCACGAGTTCCTTCAGCAGAATGCAGAAGTCAACACTATATGGGTCCATCGACATGTCGATACCTGCATTGATAGCAATGCGGATAGCGTCTTTCTTGTCCTTTGCCACATGCTCGCGCGAGAAGAGGTTGTTGATATCTGCCCAGTCGGTAACAATCATACCATCCCACTGCAGGTCTTCCTTCAACCACTTTGTCAGATATTCATAACTTGCATGAACAGGCACACCGTTGATAGATGCTGAGTTCACCATGATGGTGAGTGTTCCTGCCATCACTGCTGCACGGAATGGCTCGAAATACTTCTCGCGGAGCATCAGTGGTGATACATATGCTGGTGTACGGTCCTTGCCCGAGAATGGAGCACCATAGCAGAAATAATGCTTTATGCTTGTTGCCACATTGGTAGGCGAGAGGTGGTTGTTGTCGTCACCCTGATAGCCATGCACTGCTGCCTCTGCCATTCGTGCGTTCACGATGGCATCCTCACCATAACTCTCCCAGATTCGTGGCCAGCGTGGGTCGCGACCGAGGTCGATTGTTGGGTTGTAAACCCATGGACAGTTGGCTGCACGACTCTCGTATGCACAAATCTTTGCTCCCTCGTATGCGAGGTCGGTATTGAACGAAGCCGCGATGTTGATAGGCTGTGGGAAGAGTGTACCGCCCTGTACGTATGTCACACCGTGGTTGTTGTCAAGACCGTAGATACATGGAATGCCGAGGTATTTCATCGACAGTTGCTGAATCTTTCCAATATACTGCTGCCAGTCTTCCACTGATGCTGCTCGTGTGGCAGGTGCGTTGAGGATTGAACCGATCTTCCACTTTGAGATGAGGGTGTCGAGCATTGCCTCGTTGATAGTCCATTTGCGCTTTGTGTCATCGGTGAAGATATCGAGGTTAAAGCCCTTGAACTTCTCCATAATCTCCTTGTCAGAGAGTTTCATGGCAGCATCGACATCCTTTGCAGAAGCACCATACTGCATCATTACCGACTTCACCTTTGTACGGTCCACCTTTGGGTTAGCAATTGTCATGCTACCCATGTTGTCGATGTTCAGTTCGAGCATCTGACCGATTTTCTCATCGAGAGTCATCTTCGAGAGAGTCTTCTCGATTTTCTTCTCCAGATTAGCGTCCTTTGCAATCGCCGGACGTGCACTCTGTGCACTCACGCCAGCTGCACCCATCGCAACCAGCACCGATAAAAGAATTTTCTTCATTGTTATATTATTATTGTTTTTTTTGTTATCTTCCGCCATCGCTTTCGCTTCCGCTCCCGCTCTCGCCATCGCTATCGCCATCGCTTTCGCTTCCGCTCCCTTCCCCCTTTGGGGGGCTTGTTCTGTTCCCTCCCATTATTGGGAGGGCCCTGCCATCGCCATCGCTATCGCTATCGCTCTTGCTCCCCCTTCGGGGGCTGGGGGGCTAGGGCTGAAGGCCCTTCAACCCCTTCGCCAGCTGATCTGGGCATGAGGTCTCCTTCATTCCGCATTTTATTCCTTCGAGTCGTGCTATGACCTCTTCTACCTTCATTCCTCTCACCAGTGCCGCAATACCTTGCAGGTTACCGTGGCATCCTCCCAGCACTTGTAGGTTTTCTACTGTATTATCATCGCTTATGGTGATGAGCATCACTTTTGAGCACACCCCCTGTGGTTGAAATTCGTAAGTTTTCGACATTTTTCTATAGGTTTTATTTGCTTTGCAAAATTACTATTTTATTTTGTCATTCTATTGTACTTTTTTAATATAATCTTGTCCTCATGTTGTTTTTCTTGCCCTCATCGCAATTCCTGATGTCTAAATAATCCATTCGTTAAAAATAATTAGGAAACGATATACTTTTGGCACAATGTTATTATATTTGATCAAAATATCTCGCTTTGCTCGTACAAAATGGCTACGCGCGGAAAGCCCACCACCCGGATGGATTTTTTACGACCGCAGGGAGCTATTTTGAATTGCGAAGCAACATTTTGTATCTGGCTAAG
>JAUNIK010000217.1 GCA_030523505.1 Prevotellaceae bacterium
GTCGTGTGGAACAGATTGTGAAACTGGTGTCGGGAAAGGAGTATGGTCAGATTTTCATCACTGACACCAACCGCGACCATCTCGATCAGATATTGTCGACATCCGACTTGGGATACAAACTGTTTCTTGTAGAAGACGGCGTGATAAAGGAGAAGGAATAGAAAAGGTGGGAGTTTATTGCCCCCACCTTAAATGAACTTTATCTCGCTGATGATGAATGAGCCCACTTTTGCGTTGAGCTGATTCTGTAACTCAGTGCGTCGCATCAGCAAATCGGCTTTCAATGCCGGATTGAGAATCTTTACAAAGAGAGTCTGGTTCTTTATGTATTTCTCTGTTGTATATCTTGCAGCAACGGGACCAGCAACCTCATTCCACGAGTCAATGATACGACGCTGTTTCAATGGTGTGTCCAAAGCGTGCTGCTTCATGAAATCATTGAGAATCTCTGCCAATGGCAAAACCTTCTTCTTAAACATAATCCATCAATATGTCATGTTCCTCGGAAGGAACCTGTTCTACAATCTGATATGGGAAACACACCGCAACTTTCACCGCACTCTCCGGAATCTGTGCAAGGAAACGGTCGTAGTAGCCTTTTCCTCTGCCCAGCCTATGTCCTTCGTTGTCGAAGGCAATGCCTGGCACGAGTATCGTATCTATCTGCTCATAGTCGGTGAACACAGTAGTGTCGGACACCTTTGTGCCGAATCCGCCGTCAAGCATCGTTGCTTCTGGCGAATAGGTCCTCAGCACCATCTCCGTGTCGCTGACCACCTCCGGCAATAACACTCTCACACCGATTTCCACCAGCTCGTCGAGAAGTGGCAGGATATTCACCTCGTCGGGTAGAGGATAGAACGCCATGACGGTGGAAGCATCAACCAACGCCTCGTTGTCGAAAAGGTCGTTGCAGACCTCCTCCGACCATTGCTTTCTTTCTTCGGCTGTTGTTTCAGCGAATCTCTGACGAATCTCTTTTCTTAGTTCGGCTTTCGACATCATTTCTTTGCAGGTTTCTTTGGGAATGCCTCGCCACGCTCAAACACACCCTGAGCCTCGCGTATCACCTCATCATCCTCGTTAAGGTACTGCGACCACGCATTGTCGTTGAGCATATTGTATATGATACGGCTTGTGATGTATCGTTCAAGCAACTTGTACGACTTCTGGATCATCAGATTGCGGCGCTTCAAACCATGATTATCAGCGTATGAGGCAAACTTCTCAACGAGATTCTGCTTTTTCAGATATGCTTTCAAATCTTCGAGAGTCTTGTATTCGTTGAGTGTCTGACGATTGTCGTCGGTATATGTGAAGGCATACTGGAGAATCAGTCCACTTACGGCAGCCTGCTTGTAGTACGATGTCACATTCAAGGTATCTTCTGGCACGAAGATGTCAGGAGTGATACCACCACCGCCATAGACAACGCGTCCGTTGTTTGTGTGATACTCCTTGCCACTATGCTTGATGCTGTCCTGTGAGAAGAACTCACCATTGTTGTAACGGTTTACGATATCCTGGGCGTATTCATCGGAATTGCCTGATACATAAGGCTTCTGGATGCAACGACCGGATGGTGTGTAGTAACGGGCGATGGTAAGGCGAATGACACTCTTGTCGGAGAAACCGACCTCCTTCTGTACAAGACCTTTACCGAATGAGCGGCGACCGATGATTGTAGCACGGTCGTTATCCTGAAGAGCACCGGCAAGAATCTCTGAAGCCGAAGCACTGCCTTCATTGATGAGCACCACCAACGGAATCTTCTGGTAGCTGCCGTGACCATCGGAGCGGAAATCCTGACGAGGCAACTTTCGACCTTCTTGATACACGATGAGCTTGTTCTTTGGAAGGAACTCGTTTGCAATCATCACTGCAGCCTGCAGATAACCACCGCCATTGTCGCGAAGGTCGATGACAAGGTTCTTAACACCCTCCTGTGCGAGGTTGGCAAGAGCAATGAGCAACTCAGCGTAAGTGGTGTCGCCGAAGTTCTTTATACGGATATATCCGGTATTTTCGTCGATGAGATGTGTCGCTGTGATGCTTCGCTGCGGAATCTCACCACGGGTGATGACAAACTCCTTGATTTTCTTCTCACCATAACGCACCACGCCCACCTTCACCTTTGTGTCCTTCTCGCCTTTGAGTCGTTTCATCGCTTCACGGTTGGCCTCCTCTGGAGCTTTTCCCTTTGCGGTGAATGGCTTGCCGTCGATTTTCACGATTTTATCGCCGGCAATCAGTCCGGCTCTTTCGGCAGGACCATTGCTGATGACATTCTGAACATGAATAGTGTCCTGACGAATCGTGAACTCCACTCCGATGCCCGAGAACGAACCCTTCAACTCGTCGGCAACGAACTCAGCGTCGTTGGCAGAGATATAGGCAGAGTGGGGATCGAGCTCAGCGAGAAGGCCTGGTATCGCCTCCTCAACAATAGAGTCGAGGTTCACATCATCCACATACTGGTCTTTGATGATGTGCAGCAGACTGGAAATCTTATTGCTTCCGCTGCTTATAATGTTGAGTCTGTTGCCTCCGAAATGGTTAGCATAGAATGTACCGATAAAGATACCGAATACTATACATCCCGCGAGAATCAACGGTGTAAATCTATTGTTCTTCATCCTTTTATGATGTTGTTTCTATTCGTTCACATCTTTGAAAATTACCTCAATTCCAGCCCTTTCCAGCAGGTCGATGCCGTCGTGGAGACGATATATCTCACCATAGACAACACGCTTGATGCCAGCCTGGATGATGAGTTTTGCACATTCGATGCAAGGCGAGGCAGTCACATAGAGCGTAGCACCGTCGGAGTTGTTCGACGAGCGTGCCAGTTTTGTTATGGCGTTAGCCTCGGCATGGAGCACATAAGGCTTTGTGACATTGTTCTCGTCTTCGCAGACATTCTCAAATCCGCTCGGAGTACCATTGTATCCGTCACTGATAATCATCTTCTCTTTCACCACGAGGCAACCCACCTGACGGCGTACACAATAACTGTTTTCAGCCCATATACGCGCCATGCGAAGATAGCGGCGGTCGAGTTTATCTTGTTTTGATTCCATTTCTTTCAAGTAATGCGTCGATTGTTGGTTCTTGGCCTTTGAAATTC
The DNA here is from genome assembly GCA_030523505.1 of Prevotellaceae bacterium. GTDB lineage: Bacteria > Bacteroidota > Bacteroidia > Bacteroidales > Bacteroidaceae > Prevotella. The sequence continues at coordinate 3,128 of JAUNIK010000217.1, forward strand.
TTATAGAGAGTCATCGGGTGTTCTGTACCGCCCTTTGACAGAATGCAATCGCGGAAACGCTGTGCAGTCTCTTGGTTGAATATTCCCTCGCGCTTGAATACAGCGAAGGCATCAGCATCGAGCACCTCAGCCCACTTATAGCTGTAGTATCCGGCAGAATAGCCGCCAGCCATGATATGCGAGAACTGCACTGTCATGCAAGTATCAGGCAACTGTTCCGACACCATTGCTTTCTCCCATGCCTTTTTCTCGAATGGGATGATATCGTCGGTAAACTCGTCCTTCTTTGTGTAGTATGCCATGTCAAGAAGGCCGAAGCTGACCTGTCGCAGACAAGCTGAAGCCACCATATAGTTACGGCTTTTCACGATTCTGTCGATGAGCTCGTCAGACAATGGTTCGCCAGTCTCGTAGTGGAATGCGAAAGTACGGAGGAACTCCTTCTCAATGGCGTAGTTCTCCATGAACTGGCTTGGCAGTTCCACGAAGTCCCACCACACATTCGTTCCTGACATTGAAGCGAATCGGGTGTTGGCAAACATGCCGTGCAGTGAATGACCGAACTCATGGAGGAATGTCTCAACCTCACCGAGAGTCAGGAGTGCCGGTTTCTCCTCTGTAGGTTTTGTGAAGTTCATCACAACGCTCACATGCGGGCGTACATTATTTCCTTTACGGTCAATCCACTGTCCCTGGAAGTCGGTCATCCAAGCGCCGCCTCTCTTTCCATCGCGAGGGAAGAAGTCGGCATAGAACACTGCGAGGTATGATCCATCCTTGTCGAACACCTCGTAGGCTTTCACATCAGGGTGGTAAACAGGGATATCCTTGTTCTCTTTGAATGTAATGCCATACAGTCTGGTGGCAAGGCCGAACACACCGTCGATAACCTTATCCAACTGCAGGTAAGGGCGAAGCATCTCAGCATCGATGTTATAGCGCTCCATCTTCAGTTTATGGCTGTAGAATGCCGAATCCCACGGCATCATCTCGAAGTCGTCGCCCTCCATCTTGCGCGACATGGCGATAACCTCCTCGCGCTCTTCGATGGCTGTTGGCTTGTAGGCTTCAATGAGACTGTCAAGAAGGTTGTACACATTCGCTACGTTTGAAGCCATTCTGTGCTCAAGAACAAAGTCTGCATAGGTGTCATAGCCCAGCAACTGCGCCATCTCGCGGTGGAGATTGACCAAGCGCTTGCATATCTCGATGTTGTTCTCCTCATTGTCGTGAGTACACAGCGTGTTGTAAGCCATATACATCTTCTTACGCAGGTCGCGCTGGGTGGAGTAGGTGAGGAACGGAGAGTATGAAGGCATATCGAGGGTAAACACATATCCGTCCTTTCCTTTGTTCTTTGCCGCCAGTTTTGCAGCGTCGATGGCTGTCTGAGGAAGACCGTCCAACTGTGCTTCGTCGGTGATATGCAACTCAAAAGCCTTGCGCTCCTTCAGGAGGTTCTGCGAAAACTGCAATGTGAGCAGTCCCATCTCCTCGGTCATCTTGCGGAGTTTGTCTTTGCCCTCCTCATCGAGCAGAGCACCGCTGCGAACAAATCCCTTGTATGAATTCTCGAGCAGTCGTGCCTCCTCTGGTGTCAGTTCACGATGCTTCTCATATACATATTTAATACGCTTGAAAAGTTCGGGATTGAGCGACACGTCGTTGGCGTGCTTTGAAAGAATCGGACTGAGTTTCTGTGCCAGTTCCTCCAGTTCGTCGTTAGTCTCGCAACTCATCATGCATGAGAACACGTTCGACACTCTGTCAAGAAGGTCATAATAGTGCTCGCCCTTCGACTCGTCCTTGAACAAAAGGGTGTTGTCGAAGGTTGGCTCCTCTGGATTGTTGATGATAAGCGCAATCTCTTCATCATCACGGCGGATGCCCTCCATGAACGCCTCTTCATAGTCCTCGAACTTTATGCGATCAAAAGGAATAGTGTTGTGAGGTGTACCATACGCCTCAAAAAATGGATTTGTTCTTTTCTGCTCTGTTGACATATACTTTTAGGTGGGTTCTATAAATTCCCACGATTGTTAAATTAATATTGATAGGTAGTTGATCTTTTTTAATCTTTTTGTTTCTTTGTGGCCCATTTTGTAAGCTACTTCAGTTGCAATGCCCGCATTGCGCCTTC
>JAUNIK010000218.1 GCA_030523505.1 Prevotellaceae bacterium
GCTCCTGAAGAACGGTGCATTCTCTACCCGTGCTAATGTAAACATCTCTGGTGGTGGTGAGACTGCTCGCTACTTCGCATCTATCGCTTATACCAACGATGAGGGTATGTACAAGACAGACTCGGCATTGAAGAACAAGTACGATACCAACGCTAACTACAAGAAGTACAACTATCGTATGAACCTCGATATCGACATCACAAAGACTACTCTCTTGAAGCTCGGTGTCAGTGGTAACTTGAACAAGCGTAACTCTCCAGGTCTTGGTGATGATAAGGTTTGGGGTCAGCTCTTCGGTTACAATGCTCTCTATGCTCCACTCGTTTATTCAAACGGCTATTATCCATACAAGGCTCAGCCAGGTGTGACTGATGATAACAAGAGCAACTATGTGAACCCTTGGGTTTCTTCAACTCAGACTGGTTACAACACAAACTGGGACAACAACATCCAGACTAACGTAACTCTCGAGCAGAACCTCGACTTCATTACTAAGGGCTTGCGTTTCACAGGTCGTTTCGGTTACGATACATACAACTCGAACTCTATCTCACATCGTAAGATGCCTGCTCTCTACACAGCTCGTGCCCGTGATACAGAGACTGGTGAACTTGTGTTCGACAAGATCTATGATATCCAGGATATGACACAGTCAACAAGCAACAGCGGTTCACGCCGTGAGTTCCTTGACTTGTTGCTCCACTGGGACCGCACATTCCTCAAGGCTCATACCTTTGGTGCAAATGTGAAGTTCACTCAGGACCAGAATATCACAACCCAGAACCTCGGTGCTGATATCAAGAACTCTATCCCTCGTAAGAACCAGGGTCTTGCTGCACAGGTAACCTATAACTACAAGAACCGCTACTTCCTTGATGGAAACTTCGGTTACAACGGTTCGGAGAACTTCTCTGACGGTCACCGTTGGGGTTTCTTCCCAGCATACTCTCTCGCTTGGAACATTGGTGAGGAACCATTCATCCAGGAGAAGTTCCCTATGATCAACATGTTCAAGATCCGTTACTCTCATGGTACGGAATCGTTTCCCTTACCTCTATACTATCGCACGTCATTCATATAGGGATGGTGATAACGATGTGGCAATCCCTGGTTACACCTTCGGTCAGACAGCCGGAACAAACGAGTACCGTGGTACACGTTATACACAGGTTGCTTCTATGGATGTAACATGGGAAGTTGCAAAGAAGGACGATATAGGTGTTGACCTCGTTCTCTTCGACAACAAGTTCTCTTTCACATTCGACTACTTCTCAGAACATCGTACAGGTATCTACATGCCTCGTCAGCATCTTTCTGCTATCGTAGGTCTCCAGTCACCTCCAAAGGCTAACGTAGGTTCAGTATCTTCAAAGGGTTTCGATGGTAACTTCAAGTTTGAGGAACGTTTCGGTGATGTAAGCTTCACAATCCGTGGTAACATGACTTATTCTAAGAATAAGATTGGTGATTACGACGAGGAGTACAATGTTTACTCATACCAGTATCAGCGTGGCTATCGTGTAGGTCAGGTTCGTGGTCTTATCGCAGAAGGCCTCTTCAAGAACTATGATGATATCCGCAACCATCCAAAGCAGATGTTCGGCGATGTTCAGCCTGGTGATATCAAGTATAAGGATGTAAACGGTGATGGTATCGTTGACGGTCTTGACGAGTGTGCTATCGGTGCTACCGACCGTCCAAACCTTATCTACGGTCTTGGTGTTTCTGTAGCATGGAAGGGCTTCGACTTCAACCTCCACTTCCAGGGTGCAGGTAAGTCAACCTTCATGACTCTTGGTAAGTGTGTTTACGCATTCAGCGAGAACCAGTGGGGTAACATCTTCAAGGGTATGCTCGACGACCGTTGGGTAGATGCTTCTACAGCAGCAATCCTCGGCATCCAGGCTAACGAAGATCCAAACGCTACTTATCCACGACTCTCTTACGGTGGCAACTCTAACAACTTCCGCAACTCTACATTCTGGTTGCGCGATGGTCGTTACCTCCGTTTGAAGAACCTCGACTTCGGTTATACTCTTCCAAAGCAGATTGTTAACAAGATTCACTTCCAGAACATCCGCTTCTATGTATCAGGTACAAACCTCTTCTTCATCTCGAAGAAGTTCGGTATGTGGGATCCTGAGTCACTGCAGCCACGTGGTGAGGACTATCCAATCACAAAGTCTATCACTGCCGGTGTACAAGTTAGTCTCTAAAAATAAGGAATTACTATTATGAATAAGAAATTATCTATATTCTTCTTGTCTGCTGTTTGTGCAGGTGCTGCATTGACTTCTTGTACAGACCTTGATTCAGACAAATGGTTTGATGACCGAATCACTGAGGAGCAGATCTTCTCTGAGAAGTCTTCTGCTGAGGAGTGGCTTGCTCACGCTTATTCTTGGCTTCTCGACTGTAATGTTGAGGTAAGCTCAAAGGGCGGTACTGGTGGCTCTTCTGTAACAGTCGATGGTGTGACAATCAATGTTGAGGGTGCTCGTTGGAACCCATTCAACTTTGACGATGATATCTACTATGGTGACCGTGATAACAAGGCCGGTGGTGACAACAAGGATGCTGACTTCGCATCTTACAATGCTTTCCACGAAGGTAACTATCACGAGGACTGTGGTTACTCAGCATGGGTTCGTTGCTACAAGGGTATTGCCCAGGCAACAACCTTCATCCACAAGATCCACCTCAACAAGGAACTCTCTGAGTCTCAGATTGAGGACTATCGTGGTCAGGCTCGTTTCGTACGCGCTTACTTCTACTGGTTGCTTCTGAAGAAGTATGGTCCAGTGCCAATCGTTGATACAGAAGGTGTTGACTATACACTCTCTTACGATGAACTTTCTATCCCTCGTGCAACATACGAGGAGATGGCAGACTTCATCGGTGAGGAGATGGTTCAGGCAGCAAAGGAAATCAAGACAACCCACCGCGACGCTAACAACATCTGCCGTCCAACAGTAGGTACCTGTCTTGCTACCCGTGCTCTTGCTTATCTCTATGCAGCATCTCCACTTGCTAACGGTCAGCTCAAGAACGGTCAGCACCCAGCAGGCGTTGACGAAAAGATTGCAGAGCTCTTCGTTAACCGCGATGGTACTCCTCTTCTCTCACGCGAATATAAAGAGGAGAAGTGGGCTAAGGCTGCTGCTGCATGTAAGGACGTAATGGAACTCGGATGCTATGAGCTCTATCATGCTGCACTCATCCCTGAGGGGTCTGGTCAGGATGGTTATCCTGTAACAGTAAAGCCTTACGATGATGGCAACTTCTCTACAAAGAACTGGCCTAACGGTTATGCAGATATCGACCCATTGCAGTCATATCGCCAGTTGTTCGACGGTGATGTATATCCTGCCGACAACCCAGAGTTGATCTTCACCCGTGGTGTCAACTTCGGTTTCACAGATAACGACCTCGGTATCGGTGCTCTCGTTCTTCACGAGATGCCAACAGAGCTTGGTGGCTGGAACACACACGGTGTGACACAGAAGATGGTTGATACATACTACATGAACGACGGTACTGATGTTGACGGTATGTACTCAGAGTGGCGTGACGAATATCCTTCAGCAATCGCTGATGGTAACAGCCGTCCACGTAAGACAAGTACTTTCAACCGTGACGACATCAAGGCAGGTGAGGCTCCAGCAAACTATCCAGAGTTGTCGAACGCTGCTACAGTACAGAGGTTCTCTCAAATGCTCAGTTCATGAATGTTTCGCAGATGCACATGAAGCGTGAGCCACGTTTCTATGCTTCAGTTGCTTATAGTGGTACAATCTGGGAGAATGGTGTTACCAACAACCCTGTTACAGCAAATAAGTTCCGTCAGGTAAGTTACTTCCGTAATGGTGGTAACGGTTGGGTGAACAACTTCCAGTATCCTCGTACAGGTACTGCTATGAAGAAGTTCTATGGTCCAAAGGACTACTGTCCAAACAACCAGAATACTTACAGCGGTATCCAGCAGAAGTATGAGCCAGCAATCCGTTATGCTGATATTCTCTTGATGTATGCAGAGGCTTTGAATGAGCTCGACGGTTCTTATCAGATCCAGTCTTGGAATGGCACTACAACATATACTATCGCTCGCGATGTGAACGAGATCAAGAAGGGTACCAACCCAGTTCGTATCCGTGCCGGTTTGCCAGATTATAGCGATGAGATCTATGGTAACAAGAACCTTCTCCGTAAGACTATCAAGCGTGAGCGTATGATTGAGTTCATGGGTGAGGCAAAGCGTTACTTCGACCTTCGCCGTTGGATGGATGCTCCAATAGAGGAGGCTACTCCAGTTTACGGTCTTAATGTCTTCATGACAGCCGCAAACAAGGACGAGTTCTTCAAGGTTATCCCAACATATAACCTCAAGGCTACATTCAACACCAAGTTGTACTTCTGGCCTATCTCTCACACAGAGCTCAAGCGTAACAAGAACCTTGTTCAGTCTCCAGGTTGGACAGAGAATGACTAAAGCCCCCTCCCTGCCTCCCCGAGGGGAGGTAAGGGAAAGCTATAAACATTAACAACAAAGAAAATTCAATATGAAAAGAATTTCAATATTATTAGCTTCAGTGTTTGGCTTGATGGCTCTCACCACTTCTTGTAACGATGAGTGGACCGAGGAACAGTACGAGCACTATATAAGCTTCAAGGCACCTCTTGACGATAAGGGTGGCGTAACATCTGTATATGTTCCATTCACTCGTCATAATGAGAACGGCGAGGCTCTCTACGGACGCGGTCTCTCAAGTCGTCTGTTGCCAATGATTGTCAGCGGTACAACAAAGAACGACCGCGACTTCACTGTTAAGGTTGCTCACGACACCGATACCCTCGGCATCCTCAACTATGAGTGGTTCCAGGGTCGTACCGACCTCTATTACAAGGATATGAGCGACTATGCAACTTATCCATCAACAGTACAGTTCAAGTCAGGCGAGGATGTTTCGCTTCTCGATATCCGTTTCGATTTCAATAATCTCGACATGACTGAGAAGTGGGTCCTCCCTATCATGGTAGTTGATGATGGTACAAGTCCATTTGAGTCACATCCACGTAAGCACTACGGTAAGGCACTCCTCCGTGTATTCCCTTACAACGACTATTCTGGCGACTATTCTGCTGCAACACTCCTCGTAAAGAGTAGCCCAACAGAAGAAGACCTCGCTTCACAGGATGGTTCTGGTCAGGAGACAGCCCGTCTTTATGTAGTATCAGAGGATGAGGTGTTCTACTA
>JAUNIK010000219.1 GCA_030523505.1 Prevotellaceae bacterium
AAAGGACAAACTACCTTTTGATGTCCACGATGTAAAAAAGGCCATGGAAGGTGAAGCCGTGAATTTCAAATAGTTTTTATTTCACCTTGGTACCTACCCTCACCTCACTGCGAATCTTCTTTGCTGCTTCGTGAGCATTGAGGTCAACCTTCTTGTTGGTGAAGTCAGGCACATTAAATGAGAATACAGTCTCGCCATAGTACTTCTGCGGATTCTTCTGTGGAAGGAGGAATGGCTTTGTGGCCTTTCCCTGTGCATCGATAGAAGAAAGGTACAGACGTGTGTAGAGACCGTCACCACGGCGTGATGAGAACACGAACCAATGACTATTGCTCGACCAGTTATGGAATGACTCCGTATCATCACTGTTCACTTCATCCATCGGACGTGACTCCCCTGTTTGCAGATCCATCAGCCACAAATCGGCTTCCTTATGCCAGATAGGGAAACAACCATAGTCGGCGAGGGTAAACATCAGGTATTTACCATCATAAGAAGGGCGTGGCATCACCAGACTCTTGCCTTGCTTTGAAGCAGCAAAGAGGGTGTCAACCTTGTCGCCATACTGCGCCTTCTCTGCATCAAAGGCAATGGAACAGAGATCGTAGCGTATTTCCTTGTACTCAGCCGGAATTTCCTTCTTCAGGGAAGATACGAAATACAGTGTTTTTCCGTCAGGCGAGAATGCTGGATAGGTCTCGAAATGATCCTGTGTAAACAGCATGGTGTCTTTTATGATCTCGTGTGTCTGTGGGTTATACACAAACACATCGGAGGCTGTGTCATAAACCTCTATTCGTTCGTTAGCCACCGAGTGGAATGCCTGATGGGTGCTGTTGGTGGAATAAGCGCAGAATTTGCCCGAAGGGTGCCAGTAAGGATAAACCATCGAACCACCGAGGGTATCATTGCGTGCTTGCAAAGCCTCCAGCAGTTCTCCGTCCTTCACCACAGTAGCACCATTCATTCCACGCACATGGAAGGTGAACTGGTCGGGATTTGTAGCATTCGACGAGTGGCAGTTGATGCAGGCACCTGGTGCAATGGTGTTCTCAATGATTGGTTCTTCGTTGAAATCCTGCAGACAACGCTGATAGATGCCCATCTTGCTGTAAACCTCATAGCCAGGAGCAATGCGACGATAGGTTAGTCCGTAGTCTTCCATTGCATTGTTGCTCACAAAGATATTGAAAGGCTCGTATTCCTTCCACTGACCGTTTTCCTTTGCAATCACTGTGACAGAGAGCGCTTTCCCCTTGTTTGCTTCAAGCAGCGAATGCCATTCATCGATATCGAAATCGGCAAGATTGTCCCTACCCGACGCAATGATTTCACTACCGGCTTCGCCTTTCATTGTTACATACACAGCCTCAACGCCATCACCCAGCACATTGAAGTTGAGTGGCGCGATATCAGCTGGGATGGTCACTTCCGCATAGTCAGGGAATATCTCTGGCTTTGAACTTGCTTTCTGTACATTATCTGGTGTAGGGGTGCAACCTTGGAGTAGCACTACCACCATTATAATAAGGTAAAAACAAATATGTCGCATAGGTTTTATTTTCCGTTAAACAAATAATTCCATGTGTTGTTTGACACTGCAGGAAGACTTCTGCCCGTGTTCCGTGCTTCTATCGCTGCGTGAACATCCTGATAGATTGTCGGTGGCTCTTTATAGCCGAGGTCCTTGCCCAACTGGAAATACTCATAGAAATGTTCAAGGTTACGATTCAGTATGATATACGACATAAGGTATTCGTACGCCATCTTGTTCTGAGGATTCTTCACCAACAGCAGACCAAGCATCATATCCATCTCCTTGTCAGAGAAGAGGAAATCGTCGGTATACTGGCATTTCCTTGCTTCACCATAGACAGGATGCTCGTTGATGGCTTTTTCATTACCGAGAAGAGCCTCGGTTTTTGCTGCCCAGTCGGCATAGCAGATGGTTTGCTGCAACATCTTTAGATATTTGCGTGCCACTTCATACTGTCCGTTGATTATATTTGTTTCTGCCAATCGGCGTGTCAGTCGGCCACTCTTAAGGAAGTTCGGTATCGCCTCCTGAGCCTCGAAATAATACTCCTGTGCCGCGTTTATCATTCCGAGTCGGAACATAGCCTCAGCTGTCGGAACAGGTGAGACGAAGTCGCGCTCGCAACTTTGCAGCAATCCTTCCGAACCATTCTGGAAATAGTTAAACTGGTTATAAGGCAGTCTGCCCACCTGTTGCAAGGCGAGGTTTAGACTCACCACGGTATTCGGCGTGTCAGGCGATTTCTTTCCAGCCTTGGCAATAATCTTGTTCCACTGGGTCGTTCTCACCAGATAGTCATACTCCAATACATCATGTACCTCCTTCACATACATCGATTTGACAACAAGGAAGCAAGGCAACACACACACCACGAGAGCCGGTATCAGCGTCTTCACGCCCTTTCCACCGAGCACTGGTGCAAAGGTGACGACACCATTGTTAGCAAACGGAAGCAACGAAGCCAGAAGCATCGGCACAACCATGATATAAGGCAGTGTGGTTGGGAATCGGTAATAGTTCAGGCCCACCAATACGCGATAGAGCGGATAGTTCAGCCAAAGGCTGCTTGCTACCATTATTGCTATTGTCATCACTACGGCGAAAACGCCAGAAAACCATCGTTTCTCGATGATGGCCCACACTGCAAAGTATATCGCCATGCCGTAGAACATAGGACCGAACAGCCAGTATGCCACTGGCAGAAGGATTGCCATCAGCCATATTCTTGGTTTTGCGATGCAACAGAATGCCATCACGCCAATCATCGCTACTGGCAGAGATATCAGAATATCAGGATTGCCCAGCACTGCCCACACGAGTACAGCCGGAACAAAACTCATTGCGAAACCTATCGCTGTATTGCAATGTCTGCGAATCATGCACCACGATAGCAGTTGCACCATCACCACAAGGGCTGCAATGATGCCGGCTCCTATCTGTGCATAGAAGAAGAAACTGACGAGAAACTCCGACACATAGTCTGCCAATCCGCCTGGCAACGCCACTCGCTCGCAGAAATAGTCACCATTGCAGAGGAACATCTGCAACTGTTCGTGGTATGAGATAGTACCCAGATAACTTCCTGTCCACCACAGCATTACCGCGATGTATAGAAGCACTGTTCCCACCAGCCCAGCCGCAATCCCCCGAGACGGGAGGAAAGAGCATTTCCTTGTATCAGATATTATATTCATTGTTCATCATTTTACTTGAATTCTCTCGTCGCTCATGATTTTTCGTCCGAATTCACGGCGGTCAAGGTCTATCCTCTCGCGGGTAAAATCAGGGGCATTAAACGAGTGAATATTTTCGAGATAGTATTTCTTCGGATTCTCCTGTGGCAGAAGGAACGGCTTTGTTGCCTTTCCATCATCATTCATGCACGAGAAATATGGTAACGAGTTAAAACCGTCTTCACGCTTACTGCCGAACACAAACCAGTGGGAATTGATGTTCCAGTTGTGGTAGGCATCTGGTCCGTTGCTGTTCACCTCATCCATCGGGCGAGTCTCGCCTGTGGCAAGATCAAGCAGCCAGAGGTCGCTGTCCTTATGATAGAGCGGTGTTGTTCCGTGATCCATCTGGCAATACATGAGGTACTTACCGTCGTAGGAAGGGCGGGCTATGGATATGCTCTTGTCGAGCTGTCCACCGCTGATGATGGTATCAACCTTCTCGCCGAAGGTTCCTGCTGCAGCATCAAACGTAATGGAACAGAGGCTATACTTCACCTTGTTATATTCACTAGGCATTTCGCATGCTGGGGATGCAGAGAAATAGATGGTCTTTCCATCTGGCGAGAATGTTGGAGTGGTCTGGAAATCATTGCCTTCAAGCAGTGGGGTGCGTATCAACTGGTTGGTTTCCATGTCGAGCACTACGATATCCGACTGTCCGTCCCATGGTTCAATAATCTTATGCTCGTTCTCGTAGAAATTCTGCAAAGGGATATTGAGCGAGAACACGCAATATCTGCCGTCAGGATGCCAATAACCGTAGGCACAACTACCAAAGGTGTTTTCAGTCTTGGTGTTCAGATAGGCGTCGTGTCCTCCACTGCGAACCATCGTAGCACCGTGTTTGCCTCGTACATGAACAAGGAACTGGTTGGCGTCACCACGATTAGCATAGTGGCAGTTCATGCACTGCCCATCGACATCCTTCACATCAAACAGTGTCTCTTCCTTGAACGAGCTCAGGTCACGCTGATACATTCCGATATTCGAGAAGGTCTCAAAGCCTGGTGCAATCCTGCGATACACGATGCCGTATTCATCCAGCGGATACGTACTGACGGTCATCGCGAATGGCTTGTATTCGGTCCATTTGCCGTCTTTCAGGGCTGTCACAGTGAAGGAGAGCGTGCCTCCCTTGTTCTGCTCTGTCAGCGAGTGCCATTCGTCGATATCAAACTGTGCCACCTCGTCGTGCGAGAATAGTCCGTGGGTGTTGTGTATCTCACCGCCCTTGCTGCCTTTTACAACCACATCAACAGCCTCTACGGCATCATCAACCATACCGAAATTCATTGGTGCTATCTCGGCTGGGATGGTTACATCTGTATAATCTGGGTATATCTCTGGCTGAGATGCTACTGTTGTAACATCTTTCGGCGTTGGGGTACACGAGGATACGAGTACTGCAAAGATAATTATTATATATAAACAAATACCACGCATAGAATTATCAACACTATATTCTTGTTGCTCCAGTCATGCCATCAGGTTCTTGCTTCTGACTGGCTTTCTGTTGCATTTTGAGGAAATAAACCCAGTAGGTGTCGTTGTATGCTTGTTCAAAACCTGTGAACTGGCCCTTACTCTGCATGAACTGCTGTGCGAAGGTTGTTATTCGCTGCTGTATCTCTGTGGTGATTACCACCGGAATGCCTTCAAACGTAGGATTTGCCGAGGTCCAGTAGAACGCCCACGCTTCCTGATGATGACGAGGCAGGACTGTCTTGCCGAACATCTCCTGACTGTAATGGCTCATTCCGACAACTGTCTGCAAGTCGCCTTTGAGCAATGCCGCAGCATTGAAATAGTCCCAGGCTATCTGGTTCTTTCCTCCACTCTCGGTTGCAAGGAGGGCGAACATCTTAGGCAATTCCGGATAATAGAAGAAATACTCCTGCTTCGGACGGAGGCTGCGCTTCACTCCCCAGATAGGATGCATCGCCACTTTATCCGATGCTCCT
>JAUNIK010000220.1:0-3134 GCA_030523505.1 Prevotellaceae bacterium
CCCTGCTCTATGGTAGCGATATCAGTAAGGCTAAGCGCATCCTGTTCAATATCTACACCAGCAGCGATGCGGAATTATACACCCAGGAACTCGATGAGGTGGATGCCTTCATGGAGGCGCTGAATCCTGAGATTGATGTCATCTGGGGTATAGCCACTGACGATTCACTGGGCGAGGACGCGAAGGTTACAATCCTTGCTACGGGATTCGAGAACCGTCTGTGGAACGAGGAACTGATGGACGAGTTGGATATGACCGACTCAGAATATCTCGACAAAGTAATATCGCAGCTTTATGGCCAGCGTACAGTGCGTATGCCACGCTACGAAGAGGAGAAAAATACTGATGATACTGCGGCAACCAGCGATATCATAGAAACAGCCGATATTGCTGATGTTTCCGAAACAGCGGATATTACCGCGGTTGCCGAAGCAACAGATACAGCGGAGGTTGGTTCTCCTGCGGGAGAAGATGAGACTGACGGTGACGAAGGACACACAACAGCACCGGAGACGGCTGGCAAGGAGGAACTGCCTCCTCTGCCATCGTCAGAAGGATTCCTTGCAAGAATGCGCCGTCATTTCAACCAGTTCATAGAAGAAGCACTGAAGGAAGATAATTAAGAAAGCCCTATGGAGCAGAACGTACAACAACTAAAAGCAATGATAGCCGAGATGCAGCAGGCGGGTCGTTACGACCTCTTGTTGCAGGCTATCGGCACGCCTCTGCTCCATCAGTTGCTTATCGAGGCGGCGAAATGCAATCTCAGTGTGCTGACCATCACCGCTGACTACCGTTTCATACTGAAAAACACCAACACCGAAATAGAACTCTCGCCTATCGCAAAGGCTTTGTATATCCTGTTCATAAACCACGAAGAGGGTATTGCATTCAAGGAACTGCCCGATTTCCGCGATGAACTGATGGAAATATATCTGAAGGTCACCAACCGTGTCAGTTCGGATGCAGTGCGCCACACCATCGAGAGAATCACCAACCCTCTTGATAACGCAATCAACGAGCACTGTTCTCGAATAAAGGCAGCCTTCGCCGCACATCTCGATCAGTACTCGTTGAGTTATTATGTAATAGCAAGTCATGCTCCCCGACAGTTCAAGTCATCCAAACGAATATGGTTTGAACGCAAGAAAACAATCACCCTGCCGAGAAACCTTGTTGAGTTCGCTTCTACTCCTGCTCAGCACTCTGCTTCTCAGGATTCTGCATGTTGTCAGAAGGCAACAGGAGATTCAGGATAACAGCCAAGAGGAATACCACTGCCACGCAGTTATCAGCGAAGACGGTTTTCACAATCTGTGGGAAGATGTCAAAGATACCTGTTGCTGCGGTGAAACCAAGACCGATGCTCAATGCTGTAGAAGCAATTACCATGTTACGCTGGCTGAAACCACACTTTGCAATCATGCCGAAACCAGCAAAGAGGATACTACCGAACATCATGATGGTGCAACCACCGAGAACAGCCTGTGGGATTGTTGTGAGCAGATAACCTACTGCTGGGAACACACCACCGAGAATCATGATGCAAGCACCAGTGGCAATCGCGAAACGGTTTACAACGCCCGACATTGTTGCAAGACCTACATTCTGGCTGAATGAGGTGATTGGTGTACAACCGAACATACCCGATACCGAACTAACGAAACCGTCGCATGCGATAGCACTACCCAACTCCTTCTTCTTCACATTGCGATGGAGCGCACCGCTTGCCAATGCTGATGTGTCACCCACAGTCTCTGTTGCCGACACGAGGAAGATACAGATCACAGAAAGGATTGCACCAATCTCAAACTCAGGCTTGAATGGGAGGAACTTTGGCAATGAGAGGATGCCACACTCTGAGAGACCAGAGAAATCAACGAGTCCCATGCATACCGAGAGGATATAACCTACGATAAGTCCTACCAATACTGAGAGTGAGCGGAGGAAGCCCTTGGCAAAAACCTGGCAGATAAGACAGGTGAGGAGGGTTACAGTACCAACGATCCAGTTGTGAGCAGCACCGAAGTCGGCAGCGCCCTGACCACCGGCAAACGAGTTTGCACCGATAGGGAGCAATGAGAAACCGATACCGATAACCACTGTTGCAGCCACAACATGTGGAATCAACTTAAGCCAGTACTTTGCGCAGAGGCCGAGCAATCCCTCAACAATACCACCAATGATGACAGCACCCATGAGAACACCCATGCCCTGTGTTGTACCGATGGCGATGGCAAGCGAGAGGAATGTGAAACTGATACCCATAACCACTGGAAGGCGTGAACCGATACGCCATACAGGATACAACTGCACGAGAGTACCGATACCTGCAATCACCATACAGTTCTGGATGAGGATAGCACTGAGCGACTTATCGATGCCTACCACTCCAGCAAGGATGATGATTGGAGTGATGTTGCTGACGAACATCGCCAAAACATGTTGCAAACCGAATGGTACAGCCTGTACGAGAGGCACTCTACCATCCAACTGATAAAGATTTGATTTTTCTGCCATTGTTTTTACTGTTGTCTGAATATTACTGTTTGTGTATCATAATCCATGCTTTCAACGATTGCCAACGACTCGAGATGATAGCCGGCATCGCGGAGACGCTTACCTCCGCCCTGCTGTCCTTTCTCAATGGCAATACCAATACCTACCACTTCACCGCCAGCCTGATGAACGATATCGATCAATGCCATCGAAGCCTCGCCGTCGGCAAGGAAGTCATCGACGATGAGCACCTTCTCATCTTTGGTGAGGTATGGGCGTGAAACGAAGACATTATTCATCTTCTTGTGGGTAAACGAATACGCCTGTGCCATGTACTTGTCATCGGTGCAGTTCACAGTAGCACCTTTCTTGGCGAACACCACCGGCACATCATACATATCAGCGAGCAGTGTAGCAATAGCAATACCACTTGCCTCGATGGTCAACACTTTGGTCACTTGCTTTCCCTTGAAGCGACGCTTAAACTCATGGGCAATCTGTCGCATGATGTCGATATCAATCTGATGGTTCAGAAAGTTATCAACCTTCAGCACATTACCCTCATGCACCCTGCAATCAGCAAGGATTTTCTCTTCCAAAAAATTCATACAAGCCTTGTATTATAGTTGTCTATA
>JAUNIK010000220.1:3144-5232 GCA_030523505.1 Prevotellaceae bacterium
CATCGTCATCGTTATCGTCATCGTTCACTCCCCCTTTGGGGGCTGGGGGGCTTACAATCTCACCTTCTTCCCTGTCTTGGCGCTCTTGATTGCAGCCTCGAGAATCTGCACCACGGTGACATTGTTCTCCAATGCACAGAGGTCGCTTGGCTGCTCCTCTATTTCACCTCTGACGAGGGCTTTAAGATAGCGGTAAGAGTCATCGTAAGGTGCCTGCAGGCGTGGAGCATCCACCTCACTGCCGTTCTTGCCGTCAACGAATGTGGTCATCTTCTGACCGTTGCGCTGATACACATATCCACGATCGCCATACACATACATATCCTTACGGCTGTTTGGCCAGCACCATGATGCCATGATCTGCACTGTTGTGCCTGGATATTCCAGGATTATCGTTGCGTCATCATCAACGAGCGGATAGGTCTCTGGTTTGTTGTGCTGCAACACAGCATATACGCTCAGCGGTTTCTCACCGTTCATGAACCATGTTGCGAGGTTTGCGCCGTAGCATCCGAAGTCGATGACAGCACCACCACCGTTCTTCACTGGGTCGGTCAACCAGTCGAGGAACATCTGTCCGCAACCAATCTCCTTCGGTCCCTCATGACCGTCATACACATTGATACGACGGATATCACCCAGACGGCCCGACTGTGCTATCTGGTGAGCCTGATGATTTGTGGCATACCAGGTGGTCTCGAAGTTCACCATCACTTTGATGCCATATTTCTCGGCCAACTGCTTTATCTTCAATGCCTGCTTATAGGTTGTGGCGAGTGGCTTCTCCACCATAACATGAATGCCACGAGGTGCACACGCCTCTACCACCTGCATGTGTTCGAGAATGCTTCCATACGACACCACGCACTCTGGCTTCACGGCATCGAGCATCTCGCCGATGTTGCCATAGAACTTGTCGGCTGAAACACGACCGACGAGTCCGTTGTTGGCACGGTAGTCATCATTAGGCTCCCATACGCCCACAACCTCGAAATCACCACGGTTCATTCGTCCCATCAAATCACCGAGATGACCATGAGAAACACCACACACTGCAAGTCGCAGCACATCGCCCTGTGCCATCATTGCAACCGACACAAGAAGCGCGAAAAGAAAAACAGTTAGTCTACGCATTGTTATAAGTTAAGACACTAATGTCCGGTAAAATATTCTTTTCTTCAACGAATTACGCTATTTTTTATCTTACTCCCCCTTTGGGGGTTGGGGGGCTTTTATAACACTATCGCTGTTTCGAGCGCAACTTTCATCATTTCGTTGAAAGAGTTCTGGCGTTCCTCTGATGATAGTTCCACCTTCGACACAAACGAATCAGAGATAGTAAGAAGGCAAGCAGCGTGTTTGTTCAGCACGTTGGCATTGTGGAACAGCGCGAAGCTCTCCATCTCAACGCACTCACTGCCAGTACGCTCTGCCAGTTCCTGATATGTCTCACCGCCTGGTGCTGAGTAGAACACATCCGATGAGTGTACGCGACAGGTCTTGCACACTATACCGAGTTCATCAGCTTTGGCCAATGCCACCTGGTTGATATGGAAGTCAGGGTAATTCACATTGTGAGGATATCCATTGTGCACCTTTGCGAACGAGGAGTCGCTGTAAGCACTGTCGGCAATCACCACATCCTTCACTTCGAGGCGAGCCGAGTAGCTGCCAGCCGAACCGATACGGATGATATTCTCGACGCCGTATTCGGTGAACAGTTCGTAGGAGTAGATACCTATCGAAGGCATACCCATACCCGATGCCATTACCGACACCGGCACACCCTTGTAGGTGCCTGTATATCCGAAGCAGTTGCGCACGGTGTTCACCAGTACAGCATCATCGAGGAAGTTTTCTGCAAGATATTTTGCACGCAATGGATCGCCCGGCATGAGCACCGTCTTGGCGAAAGCATTTTCGTGCGCATTATTATGAGGAGTAGGCATAATCTTTTATTTTTAGGTTTTAATTGTCACTTACGTTTATTAGTTAGCAAAATTACATTATATTACCAACACTACAAAAAAAACTCAAATAAAAATAAAAAAAAACTTTTACGTTTACGATTGGATTAACAAAAACAGA
>JAUNIK010000221.1 GCA_030523505.1 Prevotellaceae bacterium
CGGTACTAATGAGGTAACTTATGATGTTACAGTTACAGTTACAGAAGGAACATTTGACGCAACAACTGGCGAACTTCCTTACACCGTTACTCTCGGTCTGGATAATGTTAAGGTCGGTGGCGTAGATGCTACTGCTGAACAGGTTGCTGAACTCACGACACTCGCTGGTACTAACATCGGTGTAGTTGCTAACCCCGCAAACTCTAAGCTTCTCAAGTATACTGGTGGTATTTCTTACTATGCTACTCGTATCCAGCACTTCGGTGACGTCGAGACTCCTTGGGAGGCACCTGCTGAAGCTTATAATCACTATGAGCTGGACTATCCTGAAAATGCTACTCAGGTTATCGACGGCGTAACTAAAGTGTTTGGCACAAGCCGCGCTAGCGCATGGCTGGGTCGCTGGGGTGTTGTCCGCAACAACTGGTATGTTCTGACTCTGAAGTCAATTTCTGGCATTGGTTCTCCCGTTCCCGAAGACTTCAGTGGCAACGCAACTCCCGACGACAATCCTCCCACAAGCTACTTCATCACTGCAGAAGTTCATATTCTGCCTTGGGTGAAGCGCACTCAGGAAGTGAATTTCTAAACCTCTAAATCTCTCATACAAGATGGCCGGCGCTACGCGGGCGTCGGCCATCTTAAAAAAACTACGCGACACACAAAAGCATAGATACTTTAACTCAACTCAACAATGATGCAGTTCAAGATAAAGACATTGATTGCCTTGACGGCTCTTACAACCCTAGCATCGTGCTCGATGATGAGCGACGACTTCGACGATTGTCCTCAGGGGCTCTCCGTGCAGTTTGTTTACGACTACAACGTAGAGCGAGCCGATATGTTCAACGACCATGTCGGGAGCGTCACGCTCTATGTCTACGACTTAGCCGGAAATCTGGTGCGTACGCAGACAGAGGACAATAGCGCCTCTGCCCAACCCTTGCGCAACCCTAACTACCGCATGATAGTCGATGGACTGCAGCCTGGTGAATATCGCCTACTGGCACTGGCCAACCAGCGTCCGTACGCCGAAATCAGCCAGCTCTCAGGTGTGCGCTATCTGCGCGGCGGACAAGATGGACCGATGAACAACCTCAGCGTCACCTTGACCGACATGCCAGGCTCACAAGCCGCCACCGACATCTCGCAGGTACTCGACACTCTTTGGCACGGCACTTTGCGCTCGGCACAATATACCAAGAATCCTGTGACGCGTGCCAGCGGCACACCAGTAATGGTCGAGGCAGAAACAGTATCCGTAAAGGAATACCAACTCACCACTTGCGTAGTCAGCCTGGTGCGTGACACAAAGCGTCTGCATATCTCCCTTCGTCAGGCCGACGATCCAGGTCATTGCGATATTGCCGACTTTGCTATCAGCATCGTTGACCAGAACGGTAAAGTGCTCTGGGACAACAGTGTGGACACAAATGGTACTCCACAACTGACCTACACGCCTCACGACGAATGGAACACCTACTATAGCAGCACCACTGCAATGAGCTACTATGAGCGACCTGCTGACGACGAAAACGTGGAAGAAGCAGCACATGCCGACCTCGACTTCAACCGTCTTATGTTGCGACAGGGCGAAAGTCCCGTTGTACCAGCTATGCTCTACATAGTCAATCGCCTCTCTGGCAAGGAGGTGGCCACTATCAATTTGCCAGAAATCCTGCAGCAGGGACGCGGTGCCTTCGAGCGCTTTGCCTACTCCCCGCAGGAATTCCTCGATCGCGCTTACGATTATCGCCTCGACTTTGTCCTCATAGGCGGAAGATGGAAATACATCACTTTGAGCATACACGACATGCCTTGGGTCAAGCGCATCCAGAACGTAACGCTCGATTAATCATTCTATTAAACAGACATTAACGACAGTATGAAACTGTTCCATTATATAATACCCACTTTGACGATGCTCGGCGTCTTGACGGCTTGCAGCGACTATGAGGATGCTCTAAACTATCAGAGCTATGGTCGCGACAGCCTCTACGTTGAGCTAACGTTCGACTTCGAGCGAGCGGGCACTGTTACTCGTGCGGTGCCCAATGGAGGCGAAGAGGGCGACGGCTGGGAATATGCTCGCGAGAACGAGAATAAGTTGCACAACTTTACTGTCTTTGTAATTGGTAGCGGAGCAGATATCAATTCTGCTGCAAATACACCTTTCTTTGGAAGCCGTTATTTCAGTGACGAAGAGGTGGCAAGAGTCGATTCTTTCCGTGAGAATCTGAATCTGAAGGACTATGACCCCGCTATATATAAAGATGTGCTCACTTATTCATTCTCTATTCCCATTATAGCCAGCCGAGATGAAATCAATCCCCTTGTCTTCCGTTTTATAGTTGTCGCAAATGCGGGTGATCTGACAGCCACCTATCACACTGTTGGAGCCTTGCGAGAAGGTATTCCCGAAAAGACATGGACAGAACCCACTGAAGAGAACGCATTGCCCACGCGTTTCGTTATGTGCAACGAGAACGATGAATACTATGCCTCAGGTACAGGTGAAGAAGATGACCCTGTTCGCCTGCATGTTACTGTGGAACGACTTGCTGCCCGCATCGACTTCCTCCCCACTGGTTCAGAGGTTACTAGCGATGGATTGCGTTATTCCATAGGCACAGCAACTGATCCACTGGCCTATCTTTATGTTGATCGTTTGGCTATTATGAACGGATGCCAGAAGCCATCTTTCTTCGTAAAGCGAGTGGCTGACGATATCAATGGCACAAACCTTGTCTATCTGGGCGATGAAACTCCTGCACCCAGAGGAATTGCTACCAATTTTGTCATCGATCCCTATTCTACACAGAAGACCGAGGCAAACCGTACAAATACAGAATTCCTGACGAACCTCTACGGTGACAGCCGTATTGGCAATGTAGCAACAATGCTGAGTAGCGATGCTTCCCTGATGCCCACTATTACCAATACGAACTCAACCGTCATTTTGGGTTACGTCAACGAAAACACATTTGCCAAAGAATCAACGTTTTCGGAATACGCTACTGGCGTCATCTTCCAGTGCCGTTATGCTCCTGTTGCACACTATTATACCGCCTATGATGCTGATAGCGATGTATTAACGTCAGGCACCTATACTCTAGGAAGTACTTTCTATATGGCAGAACCCAACACCTCTGCCATCGACGAGACCCAGCGCTTTTACTTCGAGAATCAAGTGGATGCAGAGGCTTATGCAGAGAAGCATTTCTGCAAAGTGGTGACTTACACCAATGGCGTTTGCTACTATGTCACCTATCTGCGTCACTCCAACAATGTTGAAGTCATCCACGACACCATGGAGTTCGGTATTGTGCGCAACAACATCTACCGCATGACGCTCAAACCCACGACAGGACCAGGCACACCTACTATCGAAACGCGCGAGCCTGAGGAACTCAAGGCACGTATTTATGTGAGAAAATGGTACTCAGTAGAGCATCCTATCATATACATTTAAAGCCGTATGAAGAAGAATATCACCATATACTGCCTTCTTGCCCTCGCCACTGTTTTGGGGCTGAGTGCTTGTAGCAGTGAGGACAACATAAATCAGGTGCCAGAGGGCATGACCCAAGTGCAGGTACGACTCTCCGCCCGCTATCTCGGTGCTACACGCGCCACAGGCGACTGGCTTTCTCCCACCGACTCCAAGGAAAAGATTCATAAATATTGGGTTGCATTTGTTAACAGCAACAATATTGTTGAGGAATTAGTTCATGGTGATGCTTTGGGTGCTGAGGAACACGCATTCCGCTTCACCCTGCCTCCAGGGGCATACAGGGCATTCGCTTTTGCCAACCTGCCAGAAGATGTTCCTTTCTCTTCTTTGAACATTGTGAAAGGTGAGATGATGCCCGACTTGACGAATGTAACGCTCCCCACCACCAACGGATGGGATAAGGACATTCCCATGACCAGTAAAACGGGTGGACAAGCCATTAATGTTGTGGAGGCTGAAAACCAATCGTTCGAGGTGGAGCTGATTCGCACGATGGCTAAACTCGAGATTACTTTCATCAACGACTCGCAGCAGCAGATGGACATCGTTGGCTACGAGGTCTTCCCATTGACCGAAACTAATGTCAGCATTCTGGAACCTGCCACTCCTGAAGATATTCCCAACAAAGACACTATTTCTTATAAGGTAGAGTTCGATACACCAGTCGTCTTGCATGCAAAGAATCCCGAGGATACAACTGTAGATCCAGATTCCAAGACCTTTTTCCTTTATGTCAACGAGACCAATTCCACAGCTACAGCAACCAAGAATCAGTACTCCATTCGTGTCCTGGCTAAACGTCACCGTGCTGACGGTGAAGCTGTGAAGGAGATGCGCTATGGCTTTACCGTGAATAGCCAGACATCTGGTTCTGCATGGAAGACAGGAACGACGAATGGCTTCGACTATATCCGCCGCAACGACTGGATTAAGATTCCCATCGTGTTCACCGACTGGACGTTCCGCATCGAGGCACTGCCCTTCCCGCCCATCGCCGGCTTCCAGGCTCGTGTGCTCTCTGCTGATGCTCTGAGCATCACCTTCAACTCTGGTGGTTATATCTTCCTCCGTCCTATGTTCCGCAACAACCGTGACCCGGAAGGAGTTTGGCGTGGCTTTGACGACAGCGATGTCACCTTCGTGCTCCCCGGTGAGCCCTATATCGTCAATGGTTCACCAGCTGTGGAACAGGAAATTACCGACGACAATGTGTATGGCTGGACAACGCCGGCAACTGGTGTGGCAGAGTCTATTGACCCGACTACCGGCACAGGTATTGTCATCACCGGTGACCTTGCCATCCTTGAGCAGCGCTTCGTGCAGCTTGCCTCGGGTGATATCGTCGGAAAACTGACCAATAACAAGATTGCTGGTATGATAACGGTTACCATCAAGCTGCAACTCGATGGTTTCGCCACTCAGTTCAACTATAACATATACGAGGACAATCTCTAAGCAGGTTTCACTACGATGAATATAACATACACTTTTAATAAATGCTCCCGCCGCGTTGCCGTACTGCTTCTGGCAAGTATGGGTGTCTTCAGTAGTGTGCAGGCACAAACATATACGGGTGGCACACTTGTTAATGCTAATGTCATTCATAAACAGGGGTACATTGCTAACAGGGCCGAGGGGATGGAAGCCTTCCCGCCCGAGTTCCTGCAGAAGGGAGAAGGCATGAAGGCGAATCCCTATAGCGGAATTCAAGTG
>JAUNIK010000222.1 GCA_030523505.1 Prevotellaceae bacterium
ACCATGCTCACCGAGATAATCATCACGGCAAGACCTATCGCCACACCAATTGTAGCGATTCTTATGGCCGGGCGCGACACTTTCTTGTTGTCGTCGCCTTCGCCATAAATGCGGCGTGAAAGGAAAAACGGTAAGTTCACAATAAAGATTGTTTCGTTGCCTACATAACTCTTCCAGGGTATGCCTCGAGAGCCTTCTCAAGCACAACGAGTGCCTTTTCGAGGTCCTCCTTCTTGAGCACATACGCTATGCGCACTTGGTTGATGCCAGCTCCAGGGGTAGTATAGAAACCAGCAGCAGGCGCCATCATCACTGTAGCACCCTCGTATTCGAAGTGCTCAAGACACCAGCGACAGAATTTCTCACTGTCGTCAACAGGCAGTTTGGCCACGGTGTAGAAAGCACCCATAGGGATAGGCGAATAGACACCAGGGATACGGTTCAGTCCGTCGATAAGGCACTTGCGTCGGTCAACATATTCATCGTAAACATCACGATGGTATTCATCGGTCGCATCGAGTGAAGCCTCGGCAACAATCTGTCCGATGAGAGGTGGCGAAAGACGAGCCTGACAGAACTTCATCACTGCCTGACGCACCTCTTTGTTCTTTGTGATGAGAGCACCGACACGGATTCCACACTCAGAATAACGCTTCGACACAGAGTCGATGAGTATGACATTCTGCTCGATTCCCTCGAGATGGCAAGCTGAGATGTATGGCGAACCGGTGTAGATATACTCGCGGTAAACCTCATCAGAGAAGAGGTAGAGGTCGTATTTCTTCACCATGTCGCGAATCTGGTTCATCTCGCGGCGAGTGTAGAGGTAGCCCGTAGGGTTGTTAGGGTTGCAGATCATAATGGCGCGAGTACGCTCGTTGATGAGTTCCTCGAACTTCTCGACCTTTGGAAGCGAGAAACCCTCATCGATGGTAGTCGTGATAGTACGGATGACAGCACCAGCCGAGATCGCAAACGCCATGTAGTTGGCATAAGCAGGTTCCGGAACGATAATCTCATCGCCTGGGTTCAGACATGACATAAAGGCGAAGAGCACAGCCTCCGAACCGCCCGAGGTGATGATGATATCATCAGCATTGACGTTGATATTGTATTTCTCGTAATAGTGAACGAGCTTCTCTCTGTACGACTGATAGCCCTGAGAAGGTGAATACTCAAGGATTGTGCGGTCGATATTCTTCAGTGCTTCAAGGCCTTCCTTAGGAGTAGGGAGGTCAGGCTGACCGATGTTGAGATGGTATACATGAGTGCCACGAGCCTTTGCTGCAGCAGCTAAAGGAGCCAACTTACGGATTGGCGACTCAGGCATTTCGTGACCTCTTTGGGAAATCTCTGGCATATAATATTAATAATGTTTTTACTTGTTTGTTATTCTTCTTTCTGTTGAATCCTTTCGCGGTTCTCGTCTATGACGAGGGCGCAAGGCATATCAATTTGCAAAATTACGGAAAAAATATGAGAATGATGAAAGCGCAGAGCAAAAAACGAGATTTATTGGCTATTTTTGATGCTGAAACGAGGAAAATCCAAATTATTTATGTACTTTTGCACTCGTAATTAAAAAAATGACAGAAACAATGAGAGCAAGAACCGCAACTTGGTTTGAGACCAAGATACGTTATGAGAAGATGATGGAAGATGGTTTGACGAAGCCAGTGACTGAGGCGTATGTAGTCGATGCACTGAGCTATGCCGAGGCAGAAGCACAAATCATCGAGGAGATGAGCGCCTATATCAGTGGCGAATTCAAGGTGAAGGACATCAAACAGCCTACATACAAGGAGATTTTCTTCTCGGAACTCGCATCAGCAGATAAGTGGTACAAGGCGAAGTTGCAGTTTATCACTATCGATGAGAAAACCGAAAAGGAGAAGCGCCAAAATGTTTTCTATCTTGTTCAGGCAACCACTTTCTTCGAAGCAGTGAAGAATATTGATGAGGTGATGGGCAAGACAATGATTGACTATACTGTTGCTTCTGTAACCGAGACTCAGATTATGGATGTCTTTGAGCATCACGCCAAAACTCCAGCTGAGGAAAGAAACGATGTTCCTGAGTACGAGGAGCAGCAGGCTTAATAATAATTTCTTTGACATGTATCCGGTAAAAGAGCATATCGCAAAACTGCTTGATTCACTGCCGCAGGGCGTTCGCCTTGTGGCAGTGAGCAAGTATCACCCTGCCGAATACATTGAGGAAGCCTATGCCGTAGGTCAGCGCATCTTCGGCGAGAGTCATGTGCAGGAACTGCGCCAGAAAGTGGAGGTGCTACCGAGCGATATTGAGTGGCATTTTATTGGTCATCTACAAACCAATAAGGTGAAGTATATCGCACCATATATTACTATGATTGAGAGTGTTGATTCAGAGCGTCTTATAGCAGAAATCAACAAGCAGTGCTTGAAGCATAATAGAGTAGTGGATGTATTACTGGAATTGCATGTGGCAAAGGAGGAAACAAAAAGCGGTTTTACCCCCGAGGAACTCGAAGTTTTATTAGCTTCCGGAGTGAAGGAAAAATACCCAAATGTGCGTATCTGTGGCCTTATGACCATGGCGTCATATACCGACGATGAGAGTCTCATTGACTCGGAGTTTGAACAGGCTTCGCAGTTCTTTGATAAAATCAAGACAAACTATTTTGCAGCAGACGATTATTTTGCAGTGAGATCATGGGGCATGAGCGGTGATTACCCATTGGCAATCAAGCATCATTCCAACATGATTCGCGTGGGAACTCTGCTGTTTGGTCCACGCGTTTATTAGTCTGCAGAATCATTAATCAGCCTTTTCATATTTTCATATTTATGAAATGAGTTTGTGTGGACGGCGTTGCACAACTGTGCGGACGGTGCGCGCACAACTGTTTTACGGCGAGCACACAGTTGTATTTCGGTCTTCGCACAACTTATCGGCGGTCTGCGCTATTTGTTCAAACTCAAAAATTGTTTTTATAAAATAAAACTTTTTTGCCGTTTTATTCTTTTTTTATAAAATAAAAAGTTACCTTTGCATTTGTTCGGAAACGATTTTTCCCAAGTTTGTTACTTGCGGGTGCGTAAGTGTTTGATATTCAGTGGGTTATATCTCGCTGGGTAAAATGTTTGTGTGCAATGGTATTCTTTTGATTTATGCATATAGATCGTTTTCCGGAAAAACACATCCGAAAATAATCCAGATAATCATTATTTATGATTAAATATCGCGAATCAACCGACATTAGTGTCAGATTGATGATTTTGCTCGGTGAATTATTGGTCGTCGACGGTTTGTTGGCGGTCATGTTTTTTG
The DNA here is from genome assembly GCA_030523505.1 of Prevotellaceae bacterium. Taxonomy (GTDB): domain Bacteria; phylum Bacteroidota; class Bacteroidia; order Bacteroidales; family Bacteroidaceae; genus Prevotella. The sequence continues at coordinate 3,313 of JAUNIK010000222.1, forward strand.
CGTTCTTCTACAGCGAAGGCGGTTTTCTGCCTCACTTTAAACGAGTAACCGTTCTCCTGAGTATCATCTATGCATTCTGCCATCTCCATACAGGAGTATCGGTCCACAAACGTATTACCACCAGTGAAGATATTTTCTTCCGAGTGTTGATCAACAACTTCTGGTATATCGCTGTATCATTCTTTGTTCTGTGGACTCTGCATTGGCCTTTGGTTTCTGTACAGTTCATGGTGCCATATTATCTGGGAGTGATAGTATGTACGATCTTTTATCGCTTTGTTATTCGCCAGTGCATTAAGGCTTATCGCGCCAATCCTGTTCACCATCGCAAAGCATTGTTTGTTGGCCCTACCGATACTATCTATGGATTGTTCAACCAAATGGCCAAGGATCCGACTGTAGGCTATGATGTGCTCGGCTATTTCGCTGTTGAAGAAAATGTTGACGCTTCGGCAAGAGCTCCATATCTTGGAACACCTGATGATGTTATTGCTTATCTTGATGAACACCATGAAGAGGTCGAGGAACTGTATTGCACCCTCTCAACCGAGTACAATGACTTTATTAACAAGCTGTTGCCTTACTGCGAGAACCATATTATCCGCTTCTATAGCATCCCAACGAACTTCAACTATACTAAGCGAACAATGTCGATGCAGATGATTGCCGGTCTGCCGGTGTTCTCGTTGCACGATGAACCTTTGGCACAGATGAGCAACCGTATACTGAAGCGCTCATTTGATTTCATCTGTTCGTCATTGTTCCTGCTGTTTGGATTCCCGTTTGTATATATCATCTTCGGCACATGGATAAAACTGTCGAGTCCAGGACCGATATTCTTCAAGCAAAAGCGCTCGGGCCTCAACGGCAAGGAATTCTATTGTTATAAGTTCCGCTCGATGCGCGTTAATGCCGACGCAGATAAACTGCAGGCTACGAAAGACGACCCACGCAAGACAAGAGTAGGGGAGTTCATGCGTCGCACAAATATCGACGAACTGCCGCAGTTCATCAATGTATGGAAAGGCGAAATGTCGATGGTTGGTCCCCGTCCACACATGCTTGCCCACACCGATATGTATTCGCATATCATCAACAACTACATGCTGCGCCACTTTGTGAAACCAGGCATTACCGGCTATGCCCAAGTGACCGGTTTCCGTGGCGAGACCTCGGAACTCTGGCAGATGGAAGGTCGCGTGAAGCTAGACATCTGGTACATCGAGCACGGGAGTTTCCCATTGGATATATGGATTATGATCAAGACCTTCACCAATATTGGTAAGGACAGCGCGTTCTAAATGTCAGCATTTTATGAGCAGTAAGAATAAAGAAAGAATTGCGTATTTCGATATTGCCAAAGCACTGTTGATATTTATTGTGATTTTTCATCACGAGTCGTTTGCTGCTCGCGACACTCATATCGAAGGTAGCTTACAGTGGAATTTTACTTTTCTGCCTTTGTATGCATCGTGGTTTATGCCAGCGTTCTTCTTCATCACTGGCTACTGCACCAACTTCGAGAAAGATTTCAGGGGCTTTGCTGTTAACAACCTCCGAACCCTGATATGGCCGGCGGTAAGCATCTTTTTCGTGTTGGCAGTATTCCATGCTTTTGCTGCCGCGGATATTGCGGCGTTCTTTGATGATTGCAATACAATTCCTATCCGAGGGTTCAACTGGTTCCTGATGGCGCTGTTCCTTTCGAAGATGCTTATGTGGACAATAAACCACTATGTCAGGAATCTCACTCTGGCGGGTGTTGCAACGCTTCTGATAGGAATCATTGCTATCTGCATGAATGATGCTGATTTCCTCGGAGGTAACTATCTGCACCATCGTCATGCCCTGTATTTGACAATATTCCTTTTTTGTGGATATGCCGCACGACAGAAAGCATTGCTCAATGAC
>JAUNIK010000223.1 GCA_030523505.1 Prevotellaceae bacterium
TTGAGGTATTCTACTGCCTCTTCGAAGTTGCTGAATGGAACAACACCATCAGGATTGCAGTGGAGAAGTTTCAACTTATACTCTGGTGTCCAGCCCTTGCAGAGGTTCTGACGGTCCATCAAACCAAGAAGACGGTTCAAGTGCTCTGGGTTAGCCTCGATATATGGGATGTTGAGAATCTGACCGAGTTTCTTGCCGTTAAGCCATACCACCATATCGAGAATGCCCTCGCGATTCTGGCGGATTGCCTGTGGCACACCGGTTTTCAAAGCCTCTGCTGTGAAGAAGTCCTCGTAGTTGATGCCTGCCATCTCGTCTGGATAGCTATTGAACATACTGTTGATTACGAGTGGGATAACGCTTCCAAGACCCATTGGCTTACCTGCCTCATAGTCCTCCATATATGTCTCGAAAGTGCGACGGAGGTCGTAAGGACCGTCACCACAGAATACACGGTCGAGACGGATACGAGCCTGTGTTGCTGCGTCCAACTGCTGTACGCGACGGAGTGAAGCAAGCGATACCGAACCACCCTGTGAGTAACCGAGGATTGTTGTCTTGTAGTTGCTGTCGAGTGGCAGACGCTTTGCCTTTGCATAGTCGAGGAGGGCAAGAAGGGCGTCAACACTGGTGCGACCATGAACATCGTGGTTGAGGTAGAGGTCTGGGTGCTTCTTCGATGAACCGAGACCGATATAGTCTGGCATTACGCACAATGCACCTGTTGCTGCCATGATGCCCTCAACTGATGTGTACTGTGTTGGTACCATCATGAAACCAATCTGTGTACCGTGGTTCAGGAGCATCACCTTGTTCATACGCTTCAAGAGTGGATAAACGATGAGTGCACTTGCTGTTATTGGGCGCATTGCCTCGTCGGTTGTCTGATACTCAATACGTACTGTCTTGTAGAGTGCAGGAACGATTGCGCGTGTACCTGTTATCGATGGCAACTGGTTGTAACTTGAGTTGAAGCTCTCCTTGATCTTGTCGTAGAGTTCTGCATCAACACAGTCCTCGCGCTGTCCCATTGTCATTGCGAACAACTCATCACCACTGATTTCCTTCTCTTCGAGAACCTTCACGCCGAATACTTCCTCACTTGCTGAACTGTTCTCAACTGTTGCGTTATCCTCCTGGGTACACGATGTCAAACCGAGCATAAGCAGAGCAAACGCAGTCATCAAAATCTTTTTCATTACGTTTCTTACTTAAATTGATAATGTTATTTTGTTTTTTAACTCCAAATTTGCACTGCAAAGGTATAACGAATTTCACACTTTTGCAAATTTTGTGCAGTTTTTCTCTTTTTTTCTCCCATTTATCCTTATTTATCTTGATTTCCGTCATCGTTCTTGGCTGAGCCAAGCGGCAAAAGCCGAGCGATTGTCATCGTTATCGTTTTAATTTATTATCTTTGCACTGATAAAACTTCATCATTTCAAATGCAACAGATAAAATCATTCATCATTATGTGTATCACAGCCGTAAGCCTCGCCGCATGCAACCAGCAATATGTTAGTTATACAGACACTATCGAAGTAAACGGGCAAAGTTTGTTCTATGCAGCCGAGGGCAAAGGCAAACCGGTGATACTCATTCACGGCAACGGAGGTAGCCACAATGATTTGGAGACTACCCTGCGACAGTTGGCACAAAACGGTTATCTGGTTTTCGCCATCGACTCACGCGGTCAGGGTGCAAACGCTCCCCTCAACGAGTATCACTACAAGGATATGGCTGAGGACACCTATCAGTTCATCAAGGCGAAAGGTCTCGACCATCCAGCCATCTTCGGTTGGAGCGATGGTGGTATCATTGCCCTGCAACTGGAGGTGCTGCATCCCGGCACTTGTTCGTTGATCATCACCAGCGGGGCAAACATCACTGCCAAGGGTGCCATCAAAGATGAGGTGTATGAGGATATCTTCGGTCCTGCCGATGCCCAGCGTCCACCACTCGTGCAGATGATGTACGACGAACCGAACATGACCTATGCTGATATGCAGTCAATAAAATGTCCTGCACTGATATGTGCCGGCGACAACGACCTCATCATGGAGAGTCACACGCGTCTCATTGCCGAGAGCATTCCTAACGGACAGTTGCATATCGAGCCCAACGCCGATCACGGTTCGCACATCTGGCACAACCCTCGCATGGGCGAGATAATACTCAACTTTTTCAAAACCAATAAATACTAAGCCCAGGAAAATGAAACTCACTGCTGTAAATTTCGACACAAAGAATTCCGTCACTCTCACCGTTGATGTCACCTCGCTGGTGGGATGCAGAACACAAGACGAGGTGAAGAAAGCCTTGGAACAGATGATCCTCGAAAGCAGGATCTTCCACGAATCCGACTTGCCCAAACTGAAATATCAGGGACGCAAGGAGATCATCGCAGAATGGGAAGCCCTTCGCCAAACCACCGCCGAGGATACTCCCCAATACGACCTCGACCGTTTTCTCGATGCACAGGCACTCGCTTATCCCGTTGCTCTGGAAGAGATGCAGAATGGCATGAAGACAAGCCACTGGATATGGTTTATCTTTCCACAACAGAAAGGACTCGGTCGCAGTTACAACTCCGAGTACTACGGTCTCGATGGCATCGACGAAGCCCGGGCATACCTCGCCCATCCTATCCTCGGTCAGCGTCTGAGAGAGATAAGCCAGGTCTTGCTCACCCACAAGGGCAAGAACATCCGTCACATCATGGGCAGTCACATCGACGCCCTGAAACTCGAGACCTCCATGCGCCTCTTCGATGCAATCTCCCCTAATGATATATTTAATAAGGTGTTACAGGCGTTCTTCTAAGCATTATCTTTGCCCCCACCTTCCTAAATTCGTTATCAGCGATAGTTGCTATTGCCAGAAAAGTATCGTTGTTTTCAATCAAAAACGATTGCAGATGTTGCGTAGTGTTGTTAACTTTGCGATAGAAAAAAAATCATTCATCACAATTTAAAACAACATTACTATGACACCAACATTATTATGGACAGCCATCGCCATCGCTATTGCCATAGCCATCGCTGGGGCTACAATCTGGAGATTTCATCATTTGAAGGACTTTGATCGCAAAAAACATGCAGTGGATTAACAGAGTGCTGAGAAATACAGCTAAGGCTGTGCACAGAGAGAACCCACGGTTGACAAATGCCACCATCGAGGTGCTCAACAACCAGATTATGGGTGCCAGTGTTGCCGACATAAAGGCAATACTGAAGCGCGAACTCGACATCAAATGTATCCTTCACTCCGACACACAGTGCCTTGAGGCAGCCAACGACAGCACGCGTGTCAACAGAAACGACCTGATAGTTGTCTCTGCCTACGACACCGACCTGGATGCCATCACTGCACTGATGGGATGCCTAAAGTGAGAGAAGGGCTAATCCGTATGAATTATGGTCACTAAGCATTTCAAGGAATTTCTTAGTGGCCTTTTTCATGTATGTGTCGCGGCGATAACTTATTGAACCTTCCATGTTGCATCCTTTCATCTTCAGTGGAATGGTTTTCAGTCCAGTGCGGTTTATCGTGGTGATCTGCGACACGAGAGTCGCGAAACGTGTACCCTGCACAATATCCAGGAGCATGTTTATCTCCGTCATTTCGATATGCACATTCAGCGACAGATTCAGATCGGCAGTCATCATATCGAAGGTGTTACGCGCCTGTGTACCTTTCTCAGGCATTATGAGCGACAGCTTCTGCAAGTCGTCGATATCAATCTCCTTTCTCGACGCCAGTGGGTGGGTATCGGCAACGACAACACACAGTGATGACTCAAACAGAGTTTTTGTGCAGATGGAATCATACATCGGCATTGATGGTCTGTAGCACAACGCCACATCAATCTCTCGTTTGTCGAGCATCGCCATCAGTTTCTCCATCTGCTTGCACACGATGGTGAGTTTTATGCCCGGAAACTGTCGGGTGAAATCGATGACCGTCTCTTTCAGCAATGGAGTGAACGACTGAGTAGCACCTATCGTAAGGTTACCCACCCCAAGGTCCTTCACATCATGGATGATGTTTATGCAAGTGTTCGTATCGCGCAGGATATTCTCCACCGCCGGCAGTATCGCCTCACCGATATCAGTAAGTTGCACATGATGAGAATCACGCTGGAAAAGCGTCACTCCGAGTTCATCCTCTAGTTTCTTTGTCTGTTGCGACAGAGTGCTCTGAGTAATATTCAGTGCCCGCGACGCCTCCGAGAAACTCTTCAGTTCCGCCACTTTCTGAAAATAGCGCAAATGTCTTAATTCCATATATCCGTTTTGCTTTTAGAATCACTTTTTATTGCTTTTACGCCACAAAAGTACAAAAACAAAACGGTTTTTTATATTGACACCTATGATAATTAACGATTATTATTATCGTTTTTATCAATAGCACCTTCTCTCTATCCTCACGCCCTACCCCTTCCATTCCCGAAGAAGAGGGGCTCCATTTTTTCATCTTTTTCGCCTAAAATTTGTGTTATAGCCAAAAAAGTTGTAACTTTACCCTCTCAAACAGTAAACTATTATAATAACAATATGAAAAAATCACTTTTCCATGCAGCCCTTTGCATAGCAATCGTGGCTGTTGCGGCAACACTCCACAGTTGCCAGACACTCCAGACTCTCGCTACCAACGAGAACGTGAAAACCGTTGTATCAACCCTCCTCACTAACTACGTGCAGGGCCAGGGCGCAACAACAGCCTACAACGGAACCCTCGAGTCACAACTCCTCAAGAAGAATGGCTCATCGTTTCTCACTGTAAACAGCAAGGGCACATTCGCCTCACAGCCAGCCGTCATCACAGTCATCGCCGGACAGATGGCAACCATCAGCGTTCCTGCACAGACCGTCGATGGAGCAACAATGAGCCAGGTGGCTTTGGGCAACCTCACCATCGCTAAGAGCGGCACTGCATCGACCATCACTGTAGGCGACAACACCACCGCCAATGGTACCCTCACCGTCAATGGCACCACCTATCCTATCACAGGCGCATACCTCGAAAAGTGCACTTACACCGAAGCAGGCACCCTCGAGGCTGCCCTCATCCAGTTCTATTTCGGCGAAGGTCAGGACTACGTAGCAAGTTTCAAGTTCAAAGGCAAGAAACAGTAAATAACAATATAACAACATTAAAGTCATTACAATTATGGAGAACAAATATTCAGGCACACAGACCGAGAAGAATCTCGAGG
>JAUNIK010000224.1 GCA_030523505.1 Prevotellaceae bacterium
TGCTTACCACGGTTTGGGAAAGACCTTCCCTGGTGCTACCACTCCTTTTGGAATGGTACAGGTAAGTCCGCAGACCATCACTGGTGGTGACAACGGTCCGGGATATTCCTTCCAGCACAAGACCATCGAGGGCTTTGCGATGAACAATATGAGTGGTATCGGTTGGAATGGTGACCTCGGAAACTTCCTCGTTATGCCTACAACTGGTAAGTTGCAGACTGCCGCTGGTCGTGAGGACGGAAGCCAGAAGGGCTATCGCTCAACATACGAGAAATGTACCGAGACAGCCAAGGCAGGCTATTATGCTTGTCGTCTGAGCACCTACGGTATTGATGTAGAGACCACAGCGACAACCCATTGCGGTGCTTTGCGTTTCACCTTCCCTGAGAACGAACTCTCTCGCATTCAGATCGACCTCGCACGCCGTGTGGGAGGTACTGCTGAATACGAAAAGGTTGAGGTTGTCGATGAGAATACTATCCAGGGCTATCTCAAGTGTACTCCTGATGGAGGAGGCTGGGGCGACGGTCAGGGACATAGTCTCTATACCGTGTATTTCTATGCTACATTCTCGAAGCCACTCAAGAACTATGGTTTCTGGAGTGCCTATATCCCTGACGGACAGTCGCGCCATCTTGACGATGTCATCAGCGACGAGTATCAGGCTCGCATTGCCAATGCGAAGATTATCCGTGGTGCGAAGGCTGCCGAGGGTAAGTGCATCGGATTCTTCAATGAGTTTGCCACACAGCGTGGAGAACAGGTGGAGATGAAGGTTGGTATCTCGTATGTGGATATCGAAGGTGCAAAGAAAAACTATATGGCGGAAGCCGAAGGCAAGAACTTCTCGCAGATTCAGCGTGAGGCTTACGACCAATGGAACAAGGAACTCTCGCGTATAACCATCGAAGGTGGCACCAACGAAGAGAAGGTGGTGTTCTACACATGTATGTACCATTCAATGATCGACCCACGAATCCATCAGGATGTCGATGGCCGTTATGTGGGAGGCGACCAGAAGGTATATATGAACGATGGCACTTTCACTAAGCGAACCATCTTCTCTGGTTGGGATGTGTTCCGCAGCCAGTTCCCTCTCCAGACAATCATCAACCCTGCCCTTGTGTCGGATATGATCAACTCGCTCACCACTCTCGCTACACAGAGTGGCCGTGAGTACTACGAGCGTTGGGAGTTGATGAATGCCTATTCGGGATGTATGTTCGGTAATCCGGCCTTGTCGGTCATTGCTGATGCTTATGCAAAGGGCATCCGCTCGTTTGACACCGAACTGGCATTGAAATATATGAAGAACTCTTCCGCTAAGTTCGGCAACGACGAGTTGGGCTATACAGCCGGTGGACTCTCAATCTCTCACACCCTTGAATATGCTTATGCCGATTGGTGTGTAGCAGAGATGTCTCGCCTTATGGGCAAGACTGCCGATTACAAGACTTACCTCGCAAAGAGCAAGGCATATAAGAATATTTTTGATTCCGAGAAGGGCTGGTTCCGCCCACGTAATGAGGATGGCTCATGGGCAGAATGGCCAGAGGACGGTCGTTTGAAGGAGTGGTATGGCACAATGGAGTGTAACCCATTGCAGCAGGGATGGTTTGTTCCGCAGGATGTGCCAGGAATGGTGAAACTGATGGGTGGAACAAAGAAGGTAATTGCCGACCTCGACTGGATGTTTGAGAGTACACCACACGATATGATGTGGAACCTCTACTACAACCACGCCAACGAACCGGTTCATGGCGTTCCGTTCCTCTACAACCGTCTCGGAGCACCTTGGAAGACCCAGTATTGGACTCGTTTCATCTGCAAGCACGCCTATGATGAGAAGATGGAGACTGGTTTGAAGGGCAACGAGGATGTTGGTCAGATGTCGGCTTGGTATATCCTTGCTTCATCAGGTTTGCACCCATACTGTCCGGGAGAGACCCGCTTCGAACTGACCTCTCCTGTATATGATAAGGTGACAATGCGTGTGGCTGATGGCAAGAACTTCGTAGTTGAGGCAAACAACAACTCCGCAGAGAATGTGTATATCCAGAGTGCAAAACTCAACGGCAAGCCATACAACAAGTGCTATATCGACTATAAGGATATTATGGCAGGTGGAAAACTCGAACTCGTGATGGGTCCACAGCCAAATACCAAATGGGGCAAGTAAAGCCCCCCGGCCCCCAAAGGGGGAGAGGGGAGCGATGACGAAAACAAAGACAATGAAGAAACTCATAATATTTGCACTGGCCACTATTTTCAGTGGCAGTGCTTTGGCACAGCGTGTGTCGTACTCCCTGTCGAGTGCAGAGAAAGGTGTTAACTGGACTTTGGCTCCACAGGCAGAAATCACTGATGGCGGAAAGGCTATCTCTGTTCCGGGTTATAAACTCAAAGGCACCGAAATGGGAGCCGTAAAGGCGGTAGTTCCGGGTGTGGTGTTCACCTCGTATGTCGAGGCAGGCAAAGAAGAGTGCCCTGAATATGCTGATAATATCTACCGTGTTGACGAAACAAAGTACAACCGTCCTTTCTGGTATCGTGCGGAGTTTGATATTCCGCAGCAGGTGGAGGAAGGCCAGCATGTGTGGCTTTGCTTCGACAATACCTGCAAGTATGCCGATTTTTGGTTTAATGGTCATAAGGTCAGTGGCACGGAAGACAGTTCGCGCGATGTGAAAGGTCATATGATGCGTACCCGCCTTGATGTCACTCCTTATATTAATAAGGTGGGAAAGAATGCTGTGGCTGTGCTCATCACTGATGTCGATCAGAAGAAAACCCGCACCGACAAGGGACCTTACGGTGTAGCCTGTTCACCAGCCTATCTCTCAGGAGCCGGTTGGGACTGGATGCCATATATCCCTGGTCGCTTGAACGGAATCCCGGGCAAGGTAACCCTCGATATCACGGGTGATGTGGTTATGGACGATCCGTGGATTCGTTCGTATCTCCCTACTATGGATGAGGCTCAGCTCTCTGTGCAGTCGGGCTTGAAGAATGTGAGTGCCGACAAACAGAAGGTGACACTCCGCGGTACTATCATGCCTGGCAATATCCAGTTTGAGAAGACCATCGTTGTGGAGGCAGGTCAGACGGGACATGTCAAGATTGACCGACGTGATATCCAGGATCTTGTGGTGAAGAACCCGAAACTCTGGTGGCCTAATGGCTACGGAGAACCATTCCTCTATCAGGCTTGTCTTGAAACAGTGGTTGATGGTCGTGTCACCGATACAAAGACTATCGATTTCGGTATCCGCAAGTATGAATACTACTGGGATAAGAACAAGGTCGATATGCCTGTGCTCACCGTTCTTTGCAATGGGCAGAAGATATTCATGAAGGGTGGCAACTGGGGAATGTCGGAATATCTGCTCCGCTATCACGACGAGGACTATGAGACAGCCATCCGTCTGCATAAGGAGATGAACTACAATACTATCCGTTTGTGGACAGGTTGCGTTACCGACGATGAGTTCTACGATTATTGCGATAAGTACGGCATCCTCGTGTGGACCGATTTCTGGTTGTATGTGGCCTACAACGATGTTGTGGAGCACGATGTGTTCCTTGCAAATGCCCGCGACAAGGTACGCCGATTGCGCAACCACGCCTCTATTGCTGTTTGGTGTGGAGCCAACGAATGTCGCCCTGTTGCCGACCTCGATAAAGGTTGCGAGATGATTGTGATGGAAGAGGATGGTAATGACCGCCTCTATACTTCTTGCTCTAATCAGGACGGCAAGTCGGGCTCCGGTTGGTGGAAGGATATGACTCCAAAGCATCATTTCGAAGGTTCATGGAGCAACCTCGCTTTCAACAAACCAGCCTATCCTTATGGCGAAGACTATGGTTACGGTTTCCGCTCGGAAATCGGTATGGCAACCTTCCCAACCTATGAGAGTACAAAACTCTTCATCCCAGAAAACGAGCAATGGCCTTTACCTTCTGACGAGGCATTGAAAGACTCCGACAATACCGTTTACAACAAGCATTTCTTCGGTAAGGAGGCATGGAACGGTGGTTCTATCGATTATGTTCATTCCGTCAACGATCGTTATGGCGAGTGCTCAGGTCTTGAAGAGTTCTGCGAGAAAGCCCAGCTCATCAATATCGAGGATATGAAGGGCATGTACGAAGCATGGAACGATAAGATGTGGGAGGACGCAACAGCCCTCATCATCTGGATGAGTCATCCAGCCTATCCTTCGTTCGTTTGGCAGACCTACGACTATTATCTCGATCCAACCGGTTGCTACTGGGGAGCCAAGAAAGCCTGCGAGCAACAACATGTGCAGTGGAACAGTTATAATAACAGCGTGAAGATTATCAACACCACAGCCCAACCATTGAATGATGCCCGTGTGAAGGTACATATCTATGATATCAATGGCCGTGAAATCAGTTCGCAGACCAGCGATCGTATCTGTGTTGAGGCAAGCAACCGTGCCAATGCCCTCTCGTTGCAGTTGCCAAAGGACAAGAGTTTGGTGTTTATCCGTCTTGAACTCTTTGATTATAAGGATGAACTCATTTCCGATAATTTCTACTGGACAAACTGCCAGAAGGACTACGATTATCGTGAGTTGAACAACCTTCCGGAGGCAGATGTAGCCCTTGATGTAGAGACTCTCGGTGGTGGAAAATATCGCCTCACATTGAAAAATAAGTCGAATACAGTTGCTTTTGCCGAGCGAATCCGCATGGTAAATAAGAAAACTGGCGAGCGTATCCTCCCTGCAATTATGAGCGACGGCTATGTAACTCTGCTCCCTGGTGAGAGTAAAATAGTCACTGTTGAGGCTCCAGAGGCTCAAACCAAGGGTGGTGTGAAGTTCCTTTTGAAGCAATACGGCAAGCCAGAAAGATAAAAGACCCCTCCCAGAGACCCCTCCCCAGCCCTCCCCGTGATGGGAGGGAGTTATGAAAATAGTTATTCTGACAGTGCGGGGATTTATGGATGGCCTGAGATCGTGTAAATAAAATTCAGAATGAGGAATTTTCGTGGGGATTCGGAAAGTGCAAAAAACGCGCTTGTAATGCACTGATAATCAAGTTGTTGCAAAAGCGCCGTTTTGAGGAGATGAAACCACCGTTTTTATGACCTCATTTCGGCGCTTTCATAATTGCTCAACATCCATGTAAAGATAATTCGTAGTTGAATGGGCTGGATTATCAATTTTGTCGCATTATCGCAAT
>JAUNIK010000225.1 GCA_030523505.1 Prevotellaceae bacterium
AAAAGACGCAAGTCTTAACAAGGATATTTTGATCTAATATAGTAACTCTGTGCCATAAGGTATGTCGTTACCAAACAAAAGAGGCTCGGACGTTTGTCCGGGCCTCTTTTGTTTTATTGCGTCGATGATGCTTATTTGATGAGCACCTTCTTTGTCTCAACGGTGTTGTCGGAATAGGTCACCTTCTTGATGGTGATGCCAGCCGATGGAGTGGTGAGTTTACGACCAGAAAGGTCGAAATACTCAACGCTTACAGGCTTCGCAGTGTTGCCGACGGTGTTGATGCCAACCTCGGTCATGTCGTAGTTCACGATGTTACTGCAGTACTTTGTGCCATCGAGAGTATAGACAACCTCAATGCCAAGGGTGTTGCGACCAGCATCGAAGAGTCGTGCAGAGTGACCACCGTCCTCCCATGAGTAGTAGAACTCACGCTCTGAGAGCAGGAATGGAATCTCCTCAGTGTCCTCGTTGATGTCAACATACTGATCAGCATAGAATGTGTAGAGGTTGCCATCGTTGTAAACACGATAGGTAAGGTTCTCTACATCGAGATAGTTACCCTCGGTATCGATGCAGTTTGCATGGAAAATCAACTCATAGCAACCAATCCAGTCATTATAATAAACCTCGTCGATGATTGGGTCGGCAGGAGTAGCTGGCTTTGTCTCGAGTGGAGTGAAACTCAGGTTGTTATGGCCATAGATGTTGATCTCGCCACTTGCATAGCAGAACACGATAAGACCATCGTAGCTGATCTTGCCTGTTGCAGCATCGTAGTCGAAATAGATAGCGTCGAGGCTCTCGTCAACATACATGTTGCGAACGATATCGCCCCACTGCGACTCCTCCTCAACGAACTTACCTGGATATACATATTCAACCTTGCGGCCACCACCGATATACTGTGGAGCAACGCGAATCTTGCCGTTCTCGAGAGTACCCTTGAACACGGCTGTTGAATCCTCTGGGTCGAGATACATGAAATAGTAGTCGTTGCCCTTGTTTGCGATATAGCCCTTGAACACCTGATGAAGCTCGTCATCGAAGGTCGCTGTCTGCTTCATGGTGTACTGGTTTACAACAGCATCGGCAGGAACCTCTGCCACCTTATCTGTAAATAATGTGTATGTAGGGTTGAACAGGTTTGCCTGAACATAGTTGTTGAAGTCGGCAGCCACGATGATATCGCCATAGCTGATAGTGCCGTTTGCAGCATCGTAGTTGAACTCGAGCACACCCTCACCCTCGGTAGCGTAGAACTCGTTGAACACGAAGCCCCAGTCATCATGACTTACTACAGTACCAGGACGGAGGAAGCAGTCAGCGTTGCCACACTTGCCAAGATACTGAGGATAACTTACAAGCAGCTTATCGCCCGAGACAGTACCCTTGAAAGTCACAACATCATCCCATACAGGCATCTGCATGTAAACCTCCTCGCCAGCATAAGCATTCTCGAGAAGAGCAGACTGACCGTGAGCGTCGCCAGGAGCAGGCTCAGTAACCATCACCACGCACTTCTTCTCGGCACCCTCTGGCACCACAGCTGGCTCGTAGTTGAATGGAGTGAACTTTGGTTCGCTTACGAAGTTCACCACGCGGTAAGTACCCGAAGTAAATGCAAAACCGTTAGGGCTGTCAGCCTTCATTACACCGGTAGCAGGATCGTAGTTCAGCACAATCTCATCAGCACCCGATGTGCGATATCCCGATACCTCCTCGCCCCACATCTCATCGATATAAGTGTAGGTCTCGCCGGCATTGAAAAATACATACATGTTATCAGTGATGCCAAGATACTGTGGCGACTTGATTACTACGGTATTGTCAACCAATGTACCCTTCACTGGAACGAGATCCTCAGGATGGATGAATCCGTGCAGGTCGTAGAAGTAGAAGTCATCGCCGTCGCGAGCAATCTTTACAATCTGGCGCATGCCGTTCTCTGGATCGTAAGCATCAGGCTGGTACATCTCGTAGTTGCTTGTTGTCATGTTCTCAGGGATAGTATTCTGCTGCAACTGCTCCTCAGAGATAGGCGACATAGTGTAACTGCGACTGAAAAGGTAGAGCAGGTTGTTAGCATCCACAGCACCGAGCAACTGTCCATCGCTCTTGATGGTATCGTTCACGATTTTGAACTCGAAAGCATCCTTCTCCTGGAGGTAGATGTCGAAGCCCTGCATCTCTATAGCAGTAACATACAGAAGGTTCTGGATGTTGTAAGCGTAAGGTTGGTTGTTGGCGATGGTGATAGTACCGTTGTGGATGTCACCCTCGGTGATAGTACCCTTCACATAGTGAGTGTCGAGACCAGGCATGAGAATCATGTCAGGCAGATAGACCGTCTTCTCGTCGTTGCTCACATAGATAGTGTCTGAATAGCCCACATACAATGTGCCATAGTAAGGGCTCTCGCTTGTCATCTCCTCGAGCTGGCAAACACGCTTTGTACCTTCTGGCACTGCGAAAACGCTGTCGTCATTGTTTCCGGCCTTTGCCATAGACTTGGCATTCGAGCCGAGAGTCACATTTTTTGTTGTTGATGAGATCTCGTTCCAAGGTTTCAGCATCGGACTGTCCTCGGAAAGAGTCATCAGCGACTGAGCATGGCAACAGAGTCCCAGCATAGCCACTGAAATAAGAGTAAAGATTTTCTTCATAAGTGTGTTGTTTATAAAATTGATAAATATTGCGTTTGTAATGACTTTGTTTGTGCTTGCCCTCTCTTATATATGATACGATTGCACTCTTTGCGACATAAATCAGTGATTATCGTCGCAAAATCTGCGACAAAATTACTTAAAAAACGCCGAATCGCCAAAAGAAATCGCGAAATAACGCAAATTCTGCGATTAACAACCAAATTTCAAGTATTTGGAAACGTAGTAGGATTTTCCTTGCGAGGAAACAAAAAAAGCCTGCTCAATGCGTGCGATAGACAACAGTTCCAGGAAATCAAAACATATACAAATCGTTCAGTGTAATTGTTGCTTGAAATACATCAGAATAGGCATTCCTTTTTACTCCTTTGGTTGTGAAGAGCACAAGCCTTGTCGATTTACCTTCTACGGCGGTATCAAAAGCCTCCTTACGTTTCAGTATCTTGTTGTATTCCGACTTATCCAAAACAAATTCGTGCATGCTGTATTTTGCTTCACAGATGTCTGTGATGCCGTCGGCACGATCTATCACCAGGTCAATCTGAGCACCCTGTTTTCCGTTCCCGCTTCGCCACGAATAGTATTCTGTGTGCATACGATCCAGATGCATGGCGGTCAAGGCCTGAGGAATGTGTTGCATCAGCAAGCGTTCAAAAGCCAACCCATACCAGGTATTCTGTGTGGGCGTACCAAGCGTGAATGTCCAATAGTGCTCGTCTCGAGTACGCAGAGAATCAAAGTAATGGTAGAATAGCGAATACTGATCGACCAACTGATAAATCTGCCCGTTGATTTTTGTTGATGAGTTCTTGCCCATCATAATGTATGAACGTATGAAGTCGCAGTATTCCAAATCTTCCAGCGTCTTGGTAAGATGCCCGTTATTAGCGGTTTTCAGTTTTTCGGCTATCTCTCCTCGCGTTAGCCCTTTCTTGTTCTTGGCAAGCAGATTGACAACATCTTTGTATTGCTTCGGATTGGCGAACAGCGAAGAATACAACCTACCGTATTCTTGTTTCATTGTCGCATCCTTGGCAAAGAACAAATGGTCGATATTCTCTGCATACCCCTTGTCGGAATCCAGCAAGTCGAGATAATAAGGCACACCACCCATAATCATATAGGTCTGAGCAACGAGCAGATTGTCCCACTTCAAGCCTTTCTTCCACAAGAACTGTTTTGTCTCGCAGAGATTGAATGCATGCAAGTGCATCTCGTGTGTGATTCGGTTGTGTAAACCGCCTTTGTTGTTGATAATGTTTCTCACCATCCACGATGTTGCACTACCACACACAATCAGTTTTATGTTATTCTGCTTACTTGCCCATGTATTCCAGAAATAGTCAAGTGCCTTGACAAAACCTGAGCAACGGGTGTCGAAGCAAGGCAATTCATCGATAAACACGACCTTTGCGCCTCTCTTTCGGCTTGTCTCAAGGACTTGCCGCAGTGCCACAAACATCTCCATCCATGTCTGTGGCTTCTTCCCTTTGTATCCGTATAGCATCAACGAGGTGTAGAAGGCTTCCATTTCATCCTTCTTTGTTCCACCGATGATGCCAGAAGTCTCAAAGGCGAAGCCCTTGTAGAATTGTGAAATAAGAAACGTCTTTCCGACCCTTCTTCGTCCGTATATTGCAACGAACTCCGACTTGCCCGAATTATTATATTTTGCCAAGGCATCCATTTCTGCCTTACGTCCGATGATAGCAGCCATAAAAACAATAAGTTATTTGATGGGCGCAAAGGTAATAATATTTCTTTAATTATACAAGAGTTTGGGCTAAACTTTATTGTTTTTCGTTGTTTTTAGCCCAAACTCTTGTGTAAAAAGAAAGAGAGAAACTATACTGCAGGCGGTGGTCCTGTCAGGATATCCATTATTCTATTTCATTGTTGTCTATCTGCTTGAATACTTCTGCCACCAAATCGTCAATGCTGATGGCTGACAGCTCGTTTATTGCGACATAAATCAGTGATTATCGTCGCAAAATCTGCGACAAAATTACTTAAAAAACGTCGAATCTCCAAAAGAAATCGCGAAATAACGCAAATTCTGCGACGTTATTAGCGATAAAACGACGGAAATACTGTAAGATGATACTGTTATCAAATAGCAGAAGAATCACTGCTGTCAACCAATACAGATGCTGTTTAGTCCGAAATTCTTGAAGTTTTTCGGACTTTTCTACTGGAGGATTGTTCGGATCGATAAGAATAATAGTAAACTCACATCACAACGTTATAAAAAGCGAGAGCAATCAGCACTGGACCGATTGCTCTCTTTGCAACTCTGATGATATTGAATTATACAATCATCAAATCACTATATAGAATTCATACCTCAATAATAGAATCCTATTCTTCATCCCAGATGTTTCCCCATTCTTCGGGTTTACCCTTACTCTGGGCAACATCTCCATCACCACCGGTTTCACCACCACTCAAAGTGACAAGCAATGACTCTGTGTCCATCTTGCGGACTCCTGTCAGGGGAGTTATATATTCTTTCTTCATAGTCTTCAAA
>JAUNIK010000226.1 GCA_030523505.1 Prevotellaceae bacterium
TGGGTAGGTCTTCATTAAAGATGCAAGCGAACTATAATAATAGCCCAGTCGAATATTCGGCTGGGCTATTTTCTTATACATTAATTCCCTCCCCATAGAGGGGGAGGTGCCCCTTCATGGGGCGGAGAGGGTCTGTGCTTTTTATGGCAACTGGAGGAAGTGGAAGCTACCCTCACGGAGTTTGAAGTCCTTACCGTCGAAATCGAGAGTAACAACTGCTGTCTTGCGTGGAGATACTACTGACGGAGAGAAGTGAGTATGGAACACATACTGCCATTCACCGGCCTCATTCTTGAAGAGATCACCATGACCAGTGCCGTTTTCACCAATTACACCACGAACGATGATTGGTTCGCCGTGCTTTGTCCAAGGACCAAGAGGTGACTTTGCTGTGGCATAGCCAACGGCATAATCGAGATTGCGGAAGTCGTTGCAAGAGTAGAACAAATAGTATGTCTTGTCGATTTTGACTACTGTAGGACCTTCGCTAACGGTCCACTTCGCATTTGCGGTATCCTCCCAACCACCTTCTGCATGGAGGCACTCACGAGTGGTATTCTCCTTCAAAGACTTCAAATCCTTGTTCATCTCTGACACAAAGATACGGTTGCCATCCTGCAAACGTACATGATAGAGATATGCCTTCTTGCCCTCGAAGAACACGAATGGGTCGATTTCCTTTGTCTCGGCAGGGATACATACCGGCTCGTCCTGAACGAATGGTCCTACAGGGCTATCGGCTGTTGCAACGGCAATCTGCTCGTTGGCAGTATAGATGAAATAGTATTTGCCATCTTTCTTGAATACCTGAGGAGCCCAGAAACCAGTTGTGCCCCATGTGGCATCGCTCTTTTTCAGACAGAAACCACCGTCAGCACCGCAAGGGCCCTCCCAATGCTTCATATCTGTTGACTTATAAACCTCAAAGCCTTCGCCGGAATGACCAAGCATACCGCCTGTGCCATAGAGATAGTAAGTGCCCTCGTCGTTGAAGATTGTAGGGTCGGCAAGCAGGATATTACCGAACTTTGGTGCTTCCGAGATAGTAGAAGGGCGGTCGTTGGCGATATGAGGCCAACCGTCGATCCACTCAATGCGATCCATATAAACCAAGCGACCAGCCTTGGCATTGTTAGCATCGAAACCGTGATAGAGTATCCACTCCTTACCCTCGTCGTCCTTGAAGATTTCGGCATTATGTCCAGGACCGACAACGGCATCAGAACGATGAAGCACTACCTCATGATGGTTGTCCATCAACGAACGCCCCTGCTTATCGACATAAGGACCGAAGAGGCTCTTCGAGCGACCAACGGTGACACGATAGGTACTACGTTCACCCTCGCAACAAGAGCCGGCAGAACCAAAGAGATAATAATATCCGCCATGCTTATGGATATAGGTAGCCTCCATGAAAGTGCCAGCAATCTGCTGAGGTTTTGCACCTTCCTTAAGCGAGAGACCATCGTCGGACAGTTCTATACCCCAGATGCCATGGAAAGAACCCCAGAAGAGGTATTTATGGCCATTCTCCTCGACATAGTCTGGGTCGATAGAGTTTTGTGTGTTCAAATCCTTTGATATGAACAATGCACCATGATCGGTGAAAGGACCGGCAGGACTATCGGCAGTAGCAACACCGATACCACACTCCCACTCGCCCCCCCAAGTGGACTTGGCGTAGTAAAGCACATATTTTCCATCAACATAATTGATGTCAGGAGCCCAGATGGCGCCCTTTGGGTTCCACTTTGGGCGTGTCTCATTGTTGAACGCAGTAGCAACAAACTCCCAGTCCACAAGGTTTTGTGAACGATATATAGGGAGATTACGATGATTCTCCGTTGCATAGAGATAGAAATAACCATCCTGAGCACGAATCACTGTTGGGTCAGGAAGAGATGTAGGAATAACAGGATTGCTGTAGGAGTTACCATCAGCAAATGCTGAAGAAGCAATAGAAAGCATTGCACCAACAGCCAAGGTTTTAAAAAGTCTCATATTAATTTGGTTTTAGTTGTAATACACCCACTGAGAATCGAACTCTGCGGCTTCGACGCTGCTTTCACCAAGCGTAGCGACTGAAAGAACTCGCCGAGTGAGATTTGAGGGAGGATCCCTTGGTACCCCGACCGAGAATCGAACTCGGAACTAAGCTTTAGGAGAGCCTTGTTATATCCATTTAACTATCAGGGCAACGAGCGTAGAGCAACAAACAAGTATTGCAACTGCAAAGATACGAAGAACAAGCGAGAAAACAAAATGATTTTCGGCTTTTTCCACCTATTTATATTTACGCACGCGTGTACGCGTAAGAAAAAGACAAAAAAAGAGCCGCGCTGTGTCCAGCACGACTCCCTTTTTATAATAGAGTTCTTATAATCTGAATGATTACTTTGTCTCCTCAGCAGCCTCGAGAGCGTAACGGTCCTCGATCTTGCGACCCAGTACAAGGAATGCAACTGGAGAAGCGATGAAGATAGAAGAGAGAGTACCGAATACAACACCAAGGATCATAGCGAATGAGAAGCTACGGATTGAATCACCACCGAGGAAGAAGATACAGAGCAATACGATCAATGTAGAGAGAGATGTATTGATTGTACGAGCCAAGGTCTGGTTGATAGAATCATTGAATGTTGTCTGGTAATCCTGCTTCTTGTGGAGACGGAGGTTCTCACGGATACGGTCGAATACAACCACCTTATCGTTGATAGAGTAACCAACCACTGTAAGGAGCGCACCGATGAAGGTCTGGTCGATCTCGAGTGAGAATGGCATCCAGCCCCAGCAGAGTGAGTAGATACCGAGAACTACCAATACATCGACTGTCAATGCAACAACAGCACCAAGAGAGAATGCGAAGTTGCGGAAACGGAGGAGGATGTAGAGGAAGATTACTACGAGAGCGATGAGGACGCTGATGATAGCACCGTAAGTGATGTTCTTAGCGATAGAAGGACCCACCTTAGTAGAGCTGATGATTGAACCACCCTCACGAACGTCTGGGTTGTTGAATGCATCGAGCGAAGCCTGAGATACGAGACCAGCACTCTTCAAGCTGTTGAAGAGGATCTCCTGTGTCTCATCATCAACTGTTGGTGAGTTAGAGTCGATCTTATAGTTTGTAGAGATACGGATAGTCTTACCGTCTGTACCAAGTGCGAGTGCACCTGTTGTGCTCTCAGGGAATGCGTTAGCAAGTACCTGACGAACAGTCTCTGGCTGTACTGGCTTCTCGAATACTACTACATAGTTGCGACCACCGGTGAAGTCGATGCTCTTAGAAAGGCCACGAACTACGAAACTTGCGATGAAGATGAGTACTGCAATACCAACAACTGTGAAGGTCTTCTTGTAGAGCGACATGAACTTAACATGTGTATTCTGCATGAGGTTCTTTGAGAATGGTGTGCAGAACTTGATGTTTGTCCAGCGGTCCTTGTTGATCTGGTGCTCATAAACGAGACGTGTGAGGAACACTGCTGTGAAGAATGAGCAGACGATACCAATCATCCAAGTGGTAGCGAAACCACGGATAGGACCTGTACCGAATACATAGAGGATTATACCAGTGAGCAATGATGTTACGTTAGAGTCGAGGATAGCTGAGAATGCGTTGCTGTAACCAGCAGCGATAGCCTGCTTCAGACCAAGTCCCTTCTTCATCTCCTCCTTGATACGCTCGTAGATAAGCACGTTAGCATCCACCGCGGTACCAAGTGACAATACCATACCGGCGATACCTGACATTGTCAACGCAGCCTGGAACGAGGTAAGGATACCGAGAGTGAAGAACATGTTAACGATAAGAGCGAGGTTAGCCATCATACCTGCATTTACGTTGTACATTACAACCATGTAGATCATAAGGAGAACGAATGCGATGATGAATGAGATAACACCCTGCTGGATTGACTGTGCACCGAGTGAAGGACCAACAACCTCTTCCTGAACGATACGAGCAGGAGCTGGCATACGACCTGACTTCAATGTGTTAGCGAGGTCCTTTGTAT
This sequence comes from Prevotellaceae bacterium, assembly GCA_030523505.1. Lineage (GTDB taxonomy): Bacteria > Bacteroidota > Bacteroidia > Bacteroidales > Bacteroidaceae > Prevotella. Next base: position 4,017 of record JAUNIK010000226.1, read on the forward strand.
CCTCAACAGTGAAGTTACCAGAGATAGAAGACTGTCCACCAGAAATCTCACCGTTTACACGTGGAGCTGAGTAAACAACACCATCAAGAACGATAGCAACAGCCTTACCAACGTTAGCCTTTGTGAGGGCAGCCCAACGACGAGCACCCTCTGTGTTCATTGACATTGAAACCTCTGGCTGACCTGTCAAGTTGTTGAACTGGTCAGAAGCGTCAGTAACAACATCACCCTCGAGTGGAGCGCGACCGTTAGTCTGAGTAACCTTCAAAGCGTGGAGCTCATATACATTCTTTACAGAGAGACCATCAGCTGGCTTAGCACTCCAAAGGAGCTTCAAGTCAGAAGGAAGAACCTGCTTTGCAAGTTCTGAGTAGATGATAGAGTTGATCTCAGCAGTATCGCGTACATTTGCGTAACCAACAAGTGAGAGTGAACGACCACCAGTTGTCTGGAGGATAGAAAGCAATGGGTGAGCCTTCTTTGCAGCCTCGAGAGCCTCGTTGCCAGCAGCAACCTTTGCATCATCCTTCTTGTCCTTGTTAAGGTCGAACTTAGCCTCAGCCTGAGCAACCTCTGGCTGTGCCTCCTCTACTGCCTCAGCAGCTGTAGTGTCAGCAACCTCCTCGGTAGCAGCAAGACCATTGACAGCGCGAGTATCGAGCTGACGGAGATATGGCTCAACCTCCTCAGAGTTGTATGTCTCCCAGAACTCAAGGTTTGCAGAACCCTGAAGGAGCTTACGCATACGCTCTGGCTCCTTGATACCAGGCATCTCGACCATGATACGGCCGTCCTGACCTTCGAGCTTCTGGATGTTTGGCTGAACAACACCGAACTTATCGATACGGGTACGAACAACGTTGAATGAGTTGTCGATAGCGTTCTGAACCTCAGCACGGAGAGCCTTCTCTACCTCAGAGTCAGAGCTCTGTGGAGAAACCTTACCCTGAAGCTGCTGTGTTGCGAAGATCTCTGCGAGGCGATGGCCAGGAGCGTTCTTCTTGTAAGCGTTAATAAACAATGAGATGAAGTCATCCTGACTCTTCTCTTCTTCTTTCTTTGCCTCGTCAATTGGCTGGACGATAACCAGGGGCGTAGTTATAGCCCGACATTCCATTGCACCAGCGT
>JAUNIK010000227.1 GCA_030523505.1 Prevotellaceae bacterium
TACCACATCATGACTGATGGGGAAGAACTTCTCACGGTCGAAACGCCAACCTACTGACACTGAAGGGAATGTACCCCAACGGATATTCTTGGAGAGGCGTGAGCTACCATCACGACGGATAACAGCAGAAATAAGGTATTTCTCGTCGAAGTTGTAGTTAAGACGACCGATGAAAGATGTAAGTGCGTGCTTATACTCGTAAGAAGAAGAGTATGTGCTTGATGCGTTCTGCAGCTGCAAGAAATAAGGCTCGGGGAAATTTACGCCCCAACCAGTGAGTTCATCGGTATATTCCTCCTCGTAGGTCTGACCAACCACGAGGTTGATGTTATGCTTACCAATCTTACCATCGTAAGTAAGAGTGTTCTCAATCAAGGCATCGCTATAGTCGCGTGAAGCCTTGGTGAGCTTCTCGTTACTCTTGTCGAGATATACACGGTTGCTCTGTGCCCAAGCGGCAATCCATGTGAAGTCCTTGCAGTGAGTCTTGCTGTAAGAGAGGTTGATGTTGTAGTGCAGAGAGTGGTTCTTGCTCTTGATACCTACCATATTAAATAGGTCAACATCTGCAGAAGCTGTACCCACGAAACGGTCAACGCGTGTGTTGCGCACGAGCATATTGTTGACAAGCAGAGGGTTGGAAGCCGAAATATCACCATGTACTGTATCGTAGTAAACGCCGTAGCCGTAAGCGTCGTAACGATAGTTACCTGCAAGACCTACCTTGTCGTCGAGCACCCATGTAGAGGGGTCGTAAGCCTTGATTGTCGGCTGCATCAACAATGTTCCGCGGAGAACGTTGGTGACGTCACCATAGAGACCCTGAACATACTCAGAGGCATTTGAAAGACCCATGTTGTCCTGGTCGGAGTGAGAATAAACGATACTTGTGCGGAACTTCACGAACTTGGTATCCATTGTGTTGTTAACACGTGCGGTGAAACGCTCGTAGTTAGGTCCTGCACCCTCGAGAGTACCTTTCTGCTGGAAATAGTCGAGGCCGATGTTATATGTGCTGCTGGCACTACCACCACTGAAATTCACGTTGTGGTTCTGACGTGTACCAGTCTTGAATACCTCTTTGAACCAGTCGGTGTTGGTGTTGTCCTGGAACTTATACTTGCCAGTGGCTGCATCAAGGCTGTAACCACCAGGCAGTGTAGTACCAGAATTGGCGCAAGCCTGACCGATATAGTTGCTATACTGGTCAGCATCCATCACGTCATAAACATCGCTTGGAATCTGGTCAACACCAAAGTATCCAGAGTAGTTAACCTTCAGAGGCTGGTCCTTCTTACCGTTCTTTGTGGTGATGATGATCACACCGTTGGCAGCACGAGAACCGTAGATGGCACCTGCGGCAGCATCCTTCAATACCTGGATTGTTTCGATGTCATTAGGAGAGAAGTCGCGGATGGTCGTACCCATTGGCACACCGTCAATTACATAAAGAGGTGCGGTGCTACCGAAAGAACCGATACCACGGATGCGTACCGATGGGTCGGCACCAGGCTGTCCGTCAGATGTAATCTGCACACCAGCAACCTTACCTTCCAGCATGGTAGAGATGTTGCTGTTAGACACCTTCTTCATTTCCTCAGCGTTAACGATAGACACAGAACCTGTAAGGTCGGCTTTCTTCTGTGTACCGTAACCCACAACGACAACCTGCTCGAGCATATTGTTGTCAGAATCAAGCTTAATAGGATCAAGGATTGCGCGTCCGCGTACGGCAATCTCGCGATTCTTGTAGCCTAAGTAACTTACCACAAGTGTGGCATTCGATTTAACGTCCAACTGGAAGTTGCCATCGAAATCAGTGATTGTACCAGCGGAAGTGTCCTTCACCTTAACGGTGGCACCTACCAATGGTTCACCTGTTTCATCAACAACTTGTCCCTTGACCTTAATAGTCTGGTTCTGGGCCACAGCGGCAAAAGCCGGAGTCGGGCAGACTGAAACTGCACCAACGGCGCCCAGACAGAGCATCATTGAGATTAATTGTTTCCTCATTGTTTAATTACAGTTAGGTTTGTTTTTAATTACGAATTGTTTTATTTTGGTTGCAAAATTAGTAAAGATTAAGATAAGTTAGGTGGAAAAACGGGCATTTTAGGTGGACAAATCTTGATTTTCGTCAATTTTATGTGTTTTTCTCCACTGAATCCACATATCCCGACGGACTGATACCATATTTCTTGGTGAAACAGCGGGTGAAGTACTTCGGGTCGTTGAATCCCACTCTGTAGGCAATCTCGGTGATGTTTCTGTTGCCGGAATTCTTCACGAGAATGTCGCGGGCTATATTGAGGCGATAGTCTTTCAGTAGCTGACCAACGGTCAGTCCGGTCTCTTCCTTGAGCTTCTTCGTTAACGCACTACGACTCATCTTCATGCTCTCGGCAAGCTGCTCGATGTCGAAGCCAGAATCCATATATCCATCCTCCATAGCCTTGAAGACATCATTCATGAAATCGTGGGCATGCTCCAACTCCTTCTCCTGGTCGAGCTCAACGCTCTTTGCGGTGCTACGGCGGAAATGCTGATGATTTTCGAGGATTGTGCGTATGCGATCCTGCAGTTCGATAGGGTTCTCTGCATTCTCAAGTGCATGACGTATTGGCTTCAGCATCTTCTCGCCTGCCTCACGCTTGAGTTTCTCCACGCGGTTGAGATAGAAACGATAGCCTATGTAGGCAAGAAGCAAGATGACGATGAGCAAGAACCACCACGTCTTATAGAAATACGGACGCACTATCACCTCGATGCTTGTCACATTACTCTCGTTGTCGGACAAGGCAGAGAGGCATTTCACCTCGAAAGTGTATTTGCCGGGAGGCAGGTTGGTGTAGCGCACCGAATGTTCACCGGCACGAGTCTGTATCCATTCCTTCTCAAACTCCTTCATGCGATAGCAATACACCGAGCGTCCATCTCCATCATAACGAAGGGTGGAGAAGAAGAGTTCGAACGACTTGTCGCTCTCGTGGAGCGTTATGCGCTTGGTTGTATAAATATCTCCATCTATGAAACGACTGCCTGAGAGAATAGGCAAGTTGTCAACATTAAGATTGGTGAGAACCACCTTGTCTGCTGAGCTGGTGGCCATCTCATCCACATTGATGGATGTGAGTCCTTTCTCGCTGCCGAGGTATATCCTGTTACCCTCACATACGGCTGCATTCCAATAGAACTTATTGCAGAGCAAACCATCCACCTCTTCGTAATTGGAGAATGCCTCATCCTTGGGATTCATCACCGAAAGACCATTGTTGGTGGCTATCCACAGGCGACCATATCTGCCCTCGACGATGCCTTTCACTCCGTTGTTGGCAAGTCCGTCATGAGTGGTGTAGCTCTTGAATGTCATTCTGCCATTATGCACACCTGTGAGTCGATATATGCCATTGCCGTTGGAACCGACATAGATGCTACTGTCGCGAGTCTCGCAGAAGCAGGTTATCTTGTCGATAAGTCGGGAGTCGGGATTGTCGAGCTTATATACATAGCTATCGCAAGAGAACTTGCCCTTTTTGCGCGAACGGAGATTGATGACTCGCATACCGGTCATACAACCCATCCACAGGCGGTCGTTGGAGTCGATGAGCGACCCTATACATCCTCTGACAAGTTCGCAGCCCTCGAATGGCATCAAGAGTTTGCGACTGCGGGAGTCGTAGAAGAAGATACCGTCGTTGCTGCCTATCCACAATCCGTTGTTGAGTTTGTCATAGGCAAGGGCTCCGATATGGGAGATGATTCGGGCATACTGCGGTTGCACCTCAAGACGGTTGAGACGGTCGGGGTTGTCCATATCAAGCCAATACACTCCTCCGCCCCATGTGCCTATCCACAGGATGCGGTCGGCGGCAGTGAGTGTGCTCACCGAGTTATGAGTGAGTGGAGAATTGGATGTTGTGAAATGTGTGAATGTCTTCTCACCTGCCCCACGGCGGTTGAGACCTCCGTCAACAGTGCCCACCCACAGAGTGCCATTGGGCTCCACAAATGTGGCATTAACACATCCATTAGACATGGATGTGGCATCTCCAGGGATGTTTACGATATTGTCGAGTTTAAGCTGACGCAACGAGAACTTGTTGATGCCGCCATTGTCTGTGCCTACCCATATATTTCCATTATGTACGTAAATACAATGTACGAAGTTGCTGGATAGAATTAATCCATCATAACTCTTGTCGGAACGGACGTGGGTGAAATTATCGTTGCCATTTATATAAATATTTGCTCCCCCTAACGACCCTACAATAAGATACCCGGTAGGACTGATGGAGAGACATGTGGTGTAATTGTGGGCAAGACTGGTGGGATCTGCTGCGTCATGGATATAGTGTTTAAGAAGATGAGTATCAGACTTATAGCAATAAAGACCGATATTGGTGCTCACCCATATATCACCATCATAAAGCATGAAGTCAGTGATATATGCCTTTCCAAACAACGAGGTGAGCTGACTTATGGGGCGCTTGACAAGTTTGCCATGCTCCACCTTTAACTTATATATACCGTCGTCGATTGCTGCCCAAGCTTCTCCGTCGCCATCCACATCGGCAAGGGCGATGTCGGGTGTGTTGGAATTGAATGACACGGAATATAGATTCTTTATCTTTCCGTCTTCAGCGAAGACAAACTTATAGGCTTTCTTGCCTGCAAGGAGCCAAATATTGCCACGAAGGTCACAGAGAACCTTCACGCCATCTTGCTGGAGAATCTTGCTAATATCCCTGCCGAAAGACTCCTCTCCCACATTCCTGTATGTGTCGAGACTGATGACCGACACTCCCTCATCGAACACCACCCAAAGGCGCCCGAAGCGGTCTTCCGCCATATTGCGGCAGGAATTGCTGTGCATAAGCATATTGTCGGTGGAATATGGCTTGGAGAACCCATAACCATCATATCTCACGAGTCCGCCACCATATGTGGCAACCCAAATAAATCTGCGGCTGTCTTCATATACTGAGTTAACCCAGTTATGGGGAAGACCTGTGCTCATATCAAGTACAGAAACGTTATAGCGGTTTTGCCCCAGTACGGAATTAGCCATACATGAAAGCGAAACAGCGATAACAGTCAATATGAGTAATATT
>JAUNIK010000228.1 GCA_030523505.1 Prevotellaceae bacterium
GGTACCGCTCTGGAGAGCCTTGCCATCCTGCATCATTGCCTCGATGGTGTATGTGTCGAGAGCACCAGCGAAACGCTCTGTCTCCGACTTAACACCCTGGATAACAGGAACAGCCATCCAGTTCTCAGCGAACTCAGCATAAACCTTGAGCATTGTCTGTGCGTTGTGCTCAGCCTCTTCGCGGGTAGCGAATGCACAGTGACCTTCCTGCCAGAGGAACTCTGATGTACGAAGGAAAGGACGTGTACGCATTTCCCAACGCATTACGTTACACCACTGGTTGCAGAGCAATGGAAGATCGCGCCATGACTGGATCCAGTTCTTGAAGGTGTTCCATATCATTGTCTCTGATGTAGGACGCACGATGAGTTCCTCTTCGAGCTTTGCCTCTGGGTCAACAACAACACCATCGTGAGTCTCGTTGGTCTTGAGGCGGTAGTGTGTCACAACAGCACACTCCTTAGCAAAACCTTCTACATGTTCAGCCTCGCGAGAGAGGAAAGACTTTGGGATGAGGAGTGGGAAATAAGCATTCTGTACACCTTCGGCCTTGAACATATCGTCCATAGCACGCTGCATCTTTTCCCATATTGCATAACCGTATGGCTTGATAACCATACAACCTCTGACAGCACTCTGCTCAGCAAGATCAGCCTTTACAATAAGATCATTGTACCACTGGCTGTAGTTCTCGCTACGCTTAGTGAGTTCTTTGAGCTCTTTTGCCATTTTGATAAAAATATTTAAATATTGTTCGTATTTCAGTGCAAAATTACAAAAAAACTTTGTAAATGTTCCATAATAACGAAAAAAGAATTACCTTTGCAGATGATTTTGGATAATAATCACTTAAATAGACATTTAATATGAAGAAAATGAAGCTCGCAGTGCTCGGTATGTCACTGCTCACATTGGTAAGTTGTGGTTCAGCCACAGGTAATGGTGCACTCATCGGTACAGGTGCAGGTGCTGCTCTCGGTGCTCTCGCTGGTCGTTTGATCGGTGGCAACACAAAGGGTACTATCATCGGTACAGCAGTTGGTTCTGCAGTTGGTGCAACAGCTGGTTCGCTCATCGGTAAGCACATGGATAAGGTAAAGGCTCAGGCTGCAGCTGCTGCCCAGAACGCTACTATCGAGAATATCGTTGACGTTAACGGTCTTCCAGCAATCCGCGTAACATTCGACTCTGGTATCCTCTTTGCTACAGGTAAGTACAACCTCAACGAGACAGCTAAGGCTGAGTTGGCTAAGTTCGCTAACGTAATGAAGAACAACACCGACTGTTCAATCGGTATCCTCGGTTACACAGACTCAACAGGTTCTGACGCTACAAACCAGACTCTCTCTGAGAATCGTGCTAAGTCAGTTCAGACATACTTGAACTCATGTGGTGTTACCAACAACCAGATCCAGACTGTTCAGGGCTTTGGTGAGAATCCAGCATATCTCATCATGGGTGCTGATGGCAAGGAGGACCTCGCAGCAAGCCGTCGTGTAGAAGTTGTTATGTACGCTTCACAGGCTATGATCGATGCTGCTAACGCTGGTACTTTGAACTAATTTATTATTAATAATGTATATAGGGGCATACATCATTAGGTGTGTGCCCCTAATATTTCACTTGGAAAATCCACTATTTCATTTATTGTGGTCTTAAAAATCATTTCAAAAATCATCCGTTGGGGAATAGCCTTCTTCTTTGCCTCAACCATCTTAGCAGTTGTTGTTTATCGCTATCTGCCGGTCTATGTGACACCACTGATGTTCATTCGCACAGCCCAACAGATAGGTAGTGGCGAAGCCCCACGCTGGCACCATTCGTGGGTGTCGCTCGATGAAATGTCGAAGTCGATGCCGGTGGCTGTCATGGCTTCAGAGGATTCGCAGTTCCTGCTTCATCATGGTTTCGACCTTGATGCAATAGAGAAGGCGGCAAAGTACAACAAGACTCACACCCGCAAGCATGGAGCAAGTACCATCACTCAGCAAACCGTAAAGAATGTGTTCCTCTGGCCTGGTCGCTCATGGGTGAGAAAAGGTTTTGAAGCATATTTCACAGTGCTTACCGAACTAGTATGGAGCAAACAGCGCATCATGGAAGTCTATCTCAACTCTATCGAGATGGGCGATGGCATATACGGCGTGCAAGCCGTTGCAGAGCAGCATTTCCACAAGGATGCTATCGACTTGTCGCGCAGTGAGTGTGCCCTCATCGCTGCCACACTGCCAAACCCTCGCAAGTTTGACTCGGCTCATCCAAGCAGCTATATGCTGAAACGCAGAGGACAGATTGAAACACAAATGAGATTCATACCACTCTTCCCTAAGAAGGGTGAGTCAATAAACAAAAAATCAGTATCAGGTGGAGTCTATTCTCGATAATCTCAACCCAGGACAAAGAGCCGCTGTAGAATATAACGACGGACCGTCGCTTGTCATTGCAGGTGCCGGTTCGGGCAAGACACGCGTGCTCACATTCAAGATAGCATATCTTATTCAGCAAGGCTACAAACCGTGGAATATCCGTGCGCTGACCTTTACCAACAAAGCTGCCGATGAGATGAAGAACCGTATCGGCCGTCTTGTAGGTGATGACAATGCTCATTATATCCCGATGGGCACTTTCCACTCAATCTTCGCTCGCATTCTCCGTACAGAGGCAGAGCTGCTCGGTTACAACTCGCAATATACCATCTACGATGAAGCTGATTCCCGTTCGCTGATAAAGAGCATCGTGAAGGAGATGAACCTTGACGACAAGACTTATAAGCCAGCGGCTGTGCACAGTCGTATCAGTATGGCGAAGAACCATATCATCAGTGCTCAGATGTATATCAACGACGGTCAGATATTCGAGCGTGACCGTCAGGCTCGTATGCCTGAGATAGGTAAGATATATGTGCAGTATCAGCAGCGTTGCCAGAATGCCAATGCGATGGACTTCGACGATTTGCTGATGCTCACCTTCAAACTGTTCAAGGAGCATGATGAGGTACGCCAGAAATGGGCCAACAAGTTCAAGTTTGTGCTCGTTGATGAGTATCAGGACACCAACCGAGTTCAGCAGCAGATTGTAGAACAGCTCACCCGCGAGAGCCATAAGGTGTGTGTTGTGGGCGATGATGCCCAGAGTATCTATGCTTTCCGTGGTGCCAACATTGATAATATTCTCGATTTCAATAAGGTTTATCCTGAAGCAAAACTGTTTAAGTTGGAAAAGAACTACCGTTCTACCCAGCGCATCGTGGAGGCAGCCAACAGCCTTATCCGTCATAATGTCCGTCAGATTCAGAAGAACGTGTTCTCCGAGAATGCCGAGGGCGATGCTCTCGTGTTGAAGATGCTTTATTCGGATAGGGAAGAGGCGGCCGTTGTTTGCAAGGACATAAAGCGACTTGCACGAACCGAGGGCTGTTCTTATTCCGATTTTGCCATTCTTTATCGCACCAATGCCCAGAGCCGTACTTTCGAGGATGAATGCCTGAAGCAGGGCATTCCATATCGTATCTTTGGTGGAATGTCATTCTATCAGCGCAAGGAGATAAAGGACATTGTGGCTTACTTCCGTCTTGTATGCAACCCAAACGACGAGGAGGCTTTCAAGCGAATCATCAATTATCCAACACGCGGAATCGGCAATACCACCGTTGACAAACTCTTGAGAGGAGCTCAGACCTTCGGTGCCGGCATCTGGGAGGTGGCATCACAGCCAGAGCGCTTCCAGATTGACTTGAAGGGGGCTGCACTGAAAAAGGTAAAGGAGTTCGTTGTGAAGATGGAATCGTTCTCTGCAGAACTTGCCACAATGAATGCCTATGACCTCGGACAGAAGATTATCATGGAGAGTGGTGTGCGCGATGATTTGTTCTCGAGCAACGATCCGGATGATATTACTCGTCAGGAGAATCTCGAGGAGTTCATGGCTGCACTTGCTGATTTCGTAGAGGTTCGCCGTGAAGAGGGCAACGAGGAACAGGCAACACTCAGTAATTTCCTTGCAGAGATATCACTCCAAACTGACAAGGAGAGCAATGACGGCAATTCAGCGAAAGTTTCGATGATGACCGTTCATGCAGCCAAAGGACTTGAGTTTCCAACGGTATTCATCGTTGGAATGGAAGAGAATATCTTCCCGAGTCAGATGTCGGTAGATTCTCCACGACAGTTGGAGGAAGAGCGTCGTCTGCTTTATGTAGCAATAACCCGTGCGGAGAAGCATTGCATACTGACATGTGCAAAGAACAGATACCGCTTTGGCCATTTGGAATATGATGTGCCAAGCCGTTTCCTTCGTGATATCGACCAGCGACTGATGCGCGTTGAAGCAATGGGAGAGGGCGATACATCCGGTTATTCTGCTCGTTCTCAGCGTCGTGGATTCGATTCTGATGAGAGGAACACCCCTTATCGTGGTGCACGATTCTCGGGCAGTGACTATCCGGAGTATAGTTCAAGGATGCAGAACTCCCGTCCTGTGGCTGGTCAGTTCCAGGCCGATCCACAGCCGAAGGTTACCACACCTCATCGCGAAGAGCAACAGATTGATCCGCTGAGTCCTTCATTCCGCCGCCAGTTGGATGCCGCCCGCAGAGATCGCACTCTCGGACATGGAGCACAAGCCGGTGGTTTCCGTCAGGCCACACAATCGCAACCTCGTGTTCCTGCCGGTTTTAAACCGGTTAGACAGGTTCCACCGTCGATGCAGTCTGCTACGAGTGCTCCTTCCGGTGGTTCATACAACGGATTGAGCGAAGGCTCTGTTGTAGAGCATCAGCGATTCGGCATTGGTACGGTGATAAAACTCGAAGGAGTGGGCGACAATGCCAAAGCAACGGTAGAGTTCCAGAACACAGGCAGAAAGCAATTGCTGCTGAAATTCGCAAAGTTTACAATCGTGAAATAAAGAAAAAAGGTGTATCAAAGTCGCATGACCAAGATACACCTTTTTATATTATTTATGTTTCGGAAGTTCCGAAACCTAGGAGTTCTTTCTCCGCTACGCTATGAAAGCGGCAGAGCCGAGCGAAAAGGAGTTATGGGAAGTTATCGCTCGCTTCACTCGCTAGGGAAGTTAAAGGAC
>JAUNIK010000229.1 GCA_030523505.1 Prevotellaceae bacterium
GAAAATTCTACTCAATCAAGTTGGTGGCAGCATTCATTTGCATGTTTACCATGGTAAGCGGTAGTGCTTTTGCCCAGCAGTTGGCATCGGTGCTCCCTAACCAGAACACTCTTCCTGAGGACCACGATCCTTGGAACATCAGCGTGCCTGTAACAGATGCTATCATGCGCAACATGGCACAGCCAATGGGCGCTCAGAAGGCTCCTGCAAAGGCTGAAATCGAAGAGGGCGAGGAGTTCATCTTCCTCGGCCAGAGCTTCTACGCTGGCTATTCATTCAGCTATGATGAGGGCGATGTCATCAACCGTACTGCTCGTCTCACTATCGATGGCGACAAGGTTATCTTCCACGCATTCTTCAACTATGGTGCACAGTCAGCAGAGTGGAATGTATGTACCGACGAGGATTTCGAAGGTGTTTACGATGCTGAGGCAAAGACCATCACTGTGAAGGCTTCGAATGAACCAGGCGAGGAGACAATCGTTGCTCACACTTATGGTGGCTACTACGACATCATAATGCTCGGTGGTACTGCTACTCCAATGGGTGGTTTCACTCCTGATGAGGAGATCGTTTTTGATGTTGTTGGCGACTTTGAGCAGATCAAGGCTCGCAACCATGTCATGCTCTTCTCTTATGCAAACGGATACATGATGGGAGCAACAGCAGGTTTCCGCTCGTTCACACTCTACAAGCCAAACCCAGATGTGGCTTCTGTAGTATCTCTCACCGAGAAGGTTGCTTTCGAGAAGTGCTATGCTGGCAACACCATCACAAAGAGCTTCTCTGTATTCAACATCGGTGGCAAGGATGCTGACGTAACTGTAAACATTGCAAACACTGAGGCTTTCGACGTATATCCTAAGTTCTTCACAATCTCTGGTTCGGGTAGCGCTACATTCACTGTAGAGTTCACTCCTGTTACTGAGGGTGTGTTCGAGACAACTGCAACTCTCACTTCTGAGGGTAGCGACGATATCGTTGTAAACCTTGAGGGTAACGGTTTCCTCCCAACCGACTTCTCTCCTATCGTTAAGGCTGGTGAGATGGAGATTTCTACATCACTCAACTTCGAGTTTGAACTCGACGAGGTTGACGGTCATACCGTAGCACGCTCAGGTGGTGCTGGCTATCGTCGCGCACAGAGCGACCTCTTCGTTAAGTTTGATGTTCCTGCAAGCAAGAAGGGTACATTGAAGTGGAAGGGTGAGTTTACATCTGAGTATCCTTACAACATCGGTGGTGTAATCTACAATGGACAGATCCTCATGCAGATGTACGGCCAGTTCACTCGCGACTTCGGTGGTGAGGTTACCGACCTTGCTCCTGGCACACACGAAATTGATTTCCAGTACTTCAACGATAACTTCGAGGGTTCTATCTATGTTTACGACCTTGAGCTCGTTCTCGAGGACCTCCCTTCTGACAAGGTTTCTTGCAAGCGCGAGGTTGTTTCTCTCGGTCACCACCTCCAGGCTGACAACGACGAGATTACATCCAACATTCCTCTCTACAACGAGGGTGAGAACGACCTCACTGTAAGCAGCATTTCTTGCGACAACGAGCATTTCGTATTCGAGAAGCCTGCTTTCGGCGTTGGTACATTCGAGTATCTCGAAATCCCTGTATCTCTCAACACCAACGAGTGTGGCGTTTATGAGGGCGTTGCTACAATCGAGACTTCTGCTGGCGTAATCGCTATTCCTCTCAAGGCTGGCGTTTACAACCCTGACTATTCAAAGATTGTCAAGGAGGGTTCTGCTCCATTCGAGTTCGGCACATACGACCGTATGTACTACACCAACGGTTCTCCATTCATCGTAAACGAGAATGCTGAGGTTCCTTACGCTTACAATGCAAGTGCAATGGATATCGACTACGATCCACTCATCTCTTGTCTCGAGGCTCGCTTCGAAGTACCTGAGGGTTATACAGGTCACCTCTCATGGGAGGGTAACATCAACTGTGCAGAGGCTGAGGATGTAGCAGACTGGATGAACTTCGACTATCCTTATATCTCAGTTTGTACAGAGTACAATCCTGAGTGGGATTCATACTGGAACAACAATGGTTTCTACCTTGCAGGTGCCCACAATGGCGATGCTGGTTCGGCTCAGTATGACACCGACGATGAGTTTGACAGCAATTACAAAGCATTCCACCTCGGCGAGGGTCCTGGCGTTGTAGCATTCTGCTTCAACCAGCTTGGTGATGCATATTATGCAGGCGAGGACTGTGTTAAGATCTACAACCTCTGCCTCGAACTCATCCCAAATACTGGTATCGGCAATGTAGAGGATACAAAGCAGGTAGTTGCTCGTGAGTACTACAACCTCTCTGGCGTTCGCGTAAACAAGCCAGTTGGCGTTGTTATAGAGAAGGTTAAGTACAACGATGGTTCTGTTGCTTCACAGAAGATCATGAAGTAATCAATCCCATTTTATAAAATTTCTACAGCCCTCCCGGTTCCCACCGAGAGGGTTGTTTTTTTACTCGTACACCTATTATTTCTTAAAATTCGCGTGAAAATAAACCATTTTTGTCGGCTATTCAAAAAAAATGTCGTAACTTTGCATCGCATATTTGAAATGCTGGGGCATCCCACCCCCTCATTACACTGGGGGTTACCTCGGGAAATCAGAGACGGGCACCGGCTGAAGCCGACACTCGCTATTTCCCTCGATGAGCCCCTCACTTCGTTCGGGGTTGACTGGATTTGACAGCAGCTGAGATGGTATGTAAGCACGCGGAGCTTCGTTGCCTGGCTCCTAAATATCAGACATCGACAAATTAATTGGCGAAAACAACTACGCTCTCGCTGCTTAATCGAAGTTCAGTAGATTAGAGCTTAATCTCGGCACCAGGTGCTGAGACGAGACATCGCCCAGAGGTTCTTGTTCCGAAACGCTCTGATCCGGCGGTGCAGGTAAATCGGAAATAGTCATGTAAGGCCTCGATTGCATGATGAAATTTTAGAGGATAAGGTTACGGTTGGTGGTCTGGGTCTTGCCGTAACACGAAAATGAAGGCCAGAATAAGCGTGTAGAAAGCGTATGGTTTCCCTGTTTGGACGCGGGTTCGACTCCCGCCAGCTCCACCCTAAAAGCTCGACTTCGGTCGGGCTTTTTTTGTTGAAGCTTTGGGAGGCATCCCCGACGTCCAAGGACCGGTACAAACGGTCCCGCGGGTTCTTGCTCCGTTACACTACGCAAGCGAGCTAGCTCGAGCGCGACTCCGCCAGCTCCACCCTAAAAAAAGCAAAGGCTCCCAACCGGAAGCCTTTGTTTTTTACCCGTTAATATAAGAAGCCCTGGTAGGGCGCAAAAATCCCATAGGGTGCAAAAACCTTTACACCCCAGCAAGCTTACTTCTTTATCTTCATGCGCTCCACAGCCTTGTTGTGGCGGTCAACAGCCTGCTTCACTGCCTTCTCATGGCGCTCCTGACCTTTCTTTACAGCCTCTGCATGACGAACCTTCAGCTCTTCCTTGCGGGCATCTCTCTTCGCAACAGCCTCAGCATGATTTGCCTTTGCCTTCTCTACTGATTATGCGTGACGCTTCTGTGCCTGAACTCGACGCTCACCAACTTTCTGCATGGCTTTGTCATGGCGAGCAGCGGCTTTCTTCACTCCCTCGTTGTGCTTCTGGACAGCCTTGTCAATCTTTGCACTAACCTTCTGGTTGTGTTGCTGAACGGCTGAACAAACCTTGCAGTCCTTAATCTGTTTGTTGTGAGGGCAGACTGTTGTCTGGGCATTTACATTTGTTACAACGAGCATCATCATTGCAACCAACATCATGATAGATTTTTTCATAATCGTCAAATTTTAAAATTCAAATTTTTCTGCAGGCAAAGTTATTCCATTTTTTTCCATCTGCAAAAGGTTTTTCCCTAAAACTGATAGGAAATTCCCTTCTGCTCTGATAAGTTTTCTTGTTTTTATCATCATTTTAGCCTCTTATGGAGTGTTTTTTTA
Source organism: Prevotellaceae bacterium (assembly GCA_030523505.1). Lineage (GTDB taxonomy): Bacteria > Bacteroidota > Bacteroidia > Bacteroidales > Bacteroidaceae > Prevotella. The sequence continues at coordinate 3,980 of JAUNIK010000229.1, forward strand.
TTTTTTATGAGTAACTTTGTACTCATCATTCAAAACAAATTCGTATAAGATTTAGGATAATCTCAAAATATAGGGCATACGAGCCCACTCAAACAAAATTATGACAAACTTACGATTCCAGGTAGTGGAAGAGGCTTTCGCCAAGCGACCTCTCGAAGTACCAGCTCCTGCGGAGCGCCCATCAGAGTTCTTCGGCAAGAAGGTGTTCAACCGCCAGAAGATGTACAAATATCTCGACCGCCGTGTCTATGAGCAACTCATCGATGTCATCGACAATGGCGTGCGTCTCGACCGTAGCATAGCCGATGCTGTGGCAAAGGGCATGAAGCAATGGGCCGACGAGAACGGAGTAACCCACTACACTCACTGGTTTCAGCCACTGACCGAAGGTACTGCCGAGAAGCATGATGCCTTCGTGGAGCACGATGGCAAGGGTGGTATGATCGAGGAGTTCTCGGGCAAATTGTTAGTACAGCAGGAGCCTGACGCCTCTTCATTCCCTTCGGGCGGTATCCGCTCTACCTTCGAGGCTCGTGGCTATTCTGCATGGGACCCTACATCACCTGTGTTCATCATCGACGACACATTGTGTATCCCAACGGTGTTCATCTCTTACACTGGCGAGGCTCTCGACTACAAGGCTCCCCTCCTGAAGTCACTTCGTGCAGTGAACGAGGCTGGCAAGGCTGTGGCTCAGTATTTCTATCCTGAGGTAAAGAAGGTCACCACCAACCTGGGCTGGGAGCAGGAGTATTTCCTCGTTGACGAGGGTCTCTACTCGGCTCGCCCTGACTTGCTCCTCACTGGTCGTACGCTCCTCGGTCATGACTCGGCAAAAGACCAGCAGATGGACGACCATTACTTCGGTACTATCCCTGATCGCGTTCAGGCATTTATGAAGGATCTTGAGATTCAGGCTCTCGAACTGGCAATTCCTTGCAAGACTCGTCACAACGAGGTTGCACCAAATCAGTTTGAGATTGCTCCAATCTTCGAGGAGGCAAACATCGCCAACGACCATAACATGCTCCTCATGTCGCTCATGAAGCGTGTGGCTCGCAAGCATGGTTTCCGCGTACTGCTCCACGAGAAGCC
>JAUNIK010000230.1 GCA_030523505.1 Prevotellaceae bacterium
TCAGGCACAAGACGGAGCACGCCCTTGTCCTTTTCTGTCAGGTCGATGCGCTTTCTCGTGAACTCGTTGTTCAGGCAACATCCAGCTATGCAACCATCGAAAGGCTCAACACTACGGTCCACCACAAGCAGATCGCCGTCTTTGATGCCCGGGTACATGGAGTCGCCAATGACTCTTGCATAGAATGTAGCCGCCGGATGCTGTATGAGTTCCTTGTTCAGGTCAAGGATTCCATCTACATAATCCTGTGCCGGTGAAGGGAATCCAGCCGGAATTCCGCCGTCGGCATAGAGCAGGGGCAGTTCCGTACTGAGATCCGGTGTGAGAAATATAATTTCGTTCATAAAATGACAGTTATGTTATGGCAGTTATTTGATGAGTCGTCCAATGAGCACTGTCGAGAGGATGGAGCATGCGAGCATGAGCAAGCCTGCAGCCACGGTACCCATCCAGCCGTACAGACTCCAGAAGGTGCCGGCGAGGAATGTGCCAAGAGAACCGCCAACGAAGTATGTGACCATATAGATAGTGTTCATGCGAGATGAGGCTTCGGGACAAAGTTTCATCGTTGCACTCTGATTGCTCAACTGAATGCTCTGCATACCGATGTCAATGATGATGATGCTCAGAATGATACCCGTGTAGGTGTTGTGGAATATCCCGAGAATAATCCATGCCGACAGTTGCAACGCTATGCCAAAGGCGTGGATGCGGTCAACTCCAAAACGTGGAATGTATTTGCCCACGTTCGAGGCAGTCAGCGCACCCGCTATTCCGCACAAGCCCAACATACCCACTACATCGCTTCCAGCATAGAACGGTGCTTCCTTCATGCGGAAAGCGAGACACCCCCAGAGGCCGAGCATTGAACCGAAGGCAAAGCCCGAACGGACGGAGTAGAGTAGGGAACGAGGATGATCCTTCGCCAGAGTGCGGATACTCAAGAGCAATCGGCTGAACTTGCCTTTGTACGTTGGTGCTACATCAGGAAACTGCACATACACCATACAAGCCATCGCCATCACCATGAATGCCGCTATCACATACATCGACCGCCATCCCATCACATGACCCACATAACCGCTCGCCACTCTTGAACCGAGAATACCTATGAGCAATCCCGAGAGAATCATGCCAACCTTCCGCTCCTTCTCTTCCGGACGGGAATAGAGAGAGGCAAAGGGTGTGAACATCTGTGGTATGACAGAGAAGAATCCTGTGACGAACGAGGCTGCGAGCACCACCCATACATTGTTGGTGATGCTGATACACAATAGTGAACAGGTCAGAACTGCTGCACAAGTCATCATCGTTTTACGGCGGTTGTACATGTCGCCCATAGGAATGATGAACAGCAGTCCGAGAGCATAGCCCACCTGCGTGAACACCGGCATCAGGTTCACCTCAAATTCAGTCACATGCAGTTCCTCACGAATCATGTTCAGCAACGGTTGGCAATAGTATAGGTTTGCCACCGACACCCCCGCCATGATAGCCAGCATCCACATCAGTGATGGTGGAATGCCCTCATGAGGTTTTATCGTCTTCTTATTTTTGATATTCATCTTCTTAACTTCCTGATGGCAGATTATTTTATTGGTTCAATGTGTAGCATGATGTGGGTGCCGGATCCGAACTCTCCACGCAGGCGTTTCTCTATCTCTGTTGCGTGGACATGGGATTCGCTCAGCGAGATGTTACCTGGCAGACGAAGATGCATCTCAATGGCAATGATACTGCCGATTCTGCGAGTGTGGAGATTGTGCACATCGCTCACCAAGGAGTCCTGATAAACAATCTGTTCGATTTTGTTCTCAGTTTCTCTCGGCAGACTTTCCTCCAACAGTTCGCCCGATGCCTGACGGAGTAGGCGGAATGCAGTGATGAAAATCATCACACTAACTATAATCGCAGCAAGAGGGTCGAGCACTGCCCAGTTGTTGCCAAGCATTAATGCTCCACCAATACCTATGGCTGTGCCGATAGAAGAGAGTGCGTCACTGCGATGATGCCATGCGTTAGCCTCAAGTGCCTGGGAATTAACATCCCTGGCTACTTTGCGGGTGATGCGAAACACCCATTCCTTGAGCATTATACTTGCAACGGCTGCTACCAATGCAATGAGTCCCGGTGACTCCAGCTTTTCGCCCTGAATCACCTGGACAATCTTCTCTGCTCCGTTCCATCCGAGCATCACGGCAACAACCACAAGTGCCATTCCTATTATGGAGGTGGCTATTGTTTCGTATTTGCCGTGACCATAGTCATGATCGTTGTCGGCTGGTTTGGTGCTGAGTTTTACGAATGCCAGAACCACTATGTCGGTCAGGAAATCACTCAATGAGTGAACTGCATCTGCTACCATAGCTGCAGAATGACCTAATATTCCTGCTGCGAACTTCATGACCAGAAGCACCATATTGACAATGCTACCGGTCAGTGTAACCTTATATATTCTTTGGTCTCTTGATTGCATGACTCAAATTTGTTTTCATAGCAAAGTTACACATTTTTTATTAAATAAATGCTATATTTCGGGTTTATGTTTCAAAACTTATAACTGGAGGAGTGAAATGAACCAGTCCCAACGGTGGAATGACCACCTCATTTGGGCGCTTTGACGCAAAATTTGCGCGCAAATTTCGTCTCATTCCATAGGTTTCTCTGAAGGCAATGGCAAGTCGCTTGCTATTAAGGTGGAGGACCATAAAGTCTAATGATGTCAAAAATGGAAGTAAGTGTGTAATTTTTGTATTGTTGTCAGTTCAAAGATGTTGATATTTCAAATAAAAGCATTATCTTTGCATATCGCTAACCACAAATGAATTTTGGTTTTGAATAATGAATATCGAAGAAGTAAGAGAATATACCCTGTCAATCCCGTGTGTGACCGAAGACCAACCATTTGGCGATGACCTTCTTGTGTTTCGTATAGAGGGCAAGATATTCATGTGCCTTTGGCTGGGAAGCACAGATGGATCCGACAGACTCACTGCAAGATTGGAAGATGCTCGTCCGAGATGTGCTATGAAACTCACTCCAGAGAGGAATGAGGAACTGCGCGAGCAATATTCTGCCGTAACTCCTGCCTGGCACTGGAACAAGAAGCATTGGAGTGATGTCTATTACGAATCGCTCGATGAAAAACTTGTAAAAGAGTGGATTAGGGAGTCGTATGACCTTGTGGTTTCCAAACTTCCGAAGGCTGTAAGACAAAAGTATATTTGATTGAAGATTTGACTACGATGATAAAGAAACTGCTCATAGGTGCATTTGCTGCACTTTCAATGATATCCTGCGGAAGTCAGGAAAAACAGATGGTGTCTGTTGTGGATAAACAAACAACAATAGACGAGGTAATCATGTCGCGTCGCAGTATCCGCAGGTGGCAGGACAAGCCAATTAGTCGTGATACCCTCGATATAGTAATGAAGCACGGTATCAACGCTCCAAACGGCAAGGGCATTCAGGCTTATGAAGTGCGTGTGATTGACAAGCCAGAGTTGCTGAAGGAAATGTCGGATGCTATAGTGAAGGATATGCCGAATGTAGGTGAGCGTACTGGGTTCAGGAACATCTTTGTTGATGCTCCATGCGTAGTATTTATTGCCGCTTACAATGACTATGATCTTTCGCAGGTTGACTGTGGATTGCTTGGTGAGAACATTATTCTCTCAGCATGGTCGATGGGGATTGGTTCATGTTGTCTGGGCAGTTCGGCAAGAATGCTCAACACATCAGAGTCGGCAGTGCCGTATCTGAAGAGACTCGATTTTTCTGACGATTACAAGTTGCTTTATTGTATTGCCCTCGGCTATCCGGACGAGATACCCGATGCCAGACCTCGCAATGAAGAGAAGGTGCATTTCATTGAGTAGATTGTAATACTGCTTTAGTACAGATTCATGGAGATAATGATTGATAAAGACATAAGCAGATGCTTCTGGGCGAATCCTAAAAATCCGCTTTACATTGCCTATCACGATGAGGAGTGGGGGAAACCATGCCATGACGAGAGGATGCTCTTTGAAATGCTGATATTGGAGGGATTCCAGGCAGGATTGTCGTGGGAATGTGTGCTGAACAAGCGTGAGGCATTCCGTGAAGCGTTCGATGACTTTGATGTGCGGAAGGTTGTGGAGTATGATGATGGAAAACTCATGGAACTCGCTGGAAATCCGAAAATTATCCGTAATCGACTGAAGATAAAAGCGAGCGTGACCAATGCCCAGGCATACATCAAGATACAAGAGGAACATGGCTCGTTTGATAAGTACATCTGGAGTTTCACCGATGGTGAGGTGATTTATGAACCATGCGACTTGAGAACGACATCTCCTCTTTCCGATACCGTTTCGAAAGACCTGAAAAGACGAGGAATGAAGTTTGTCGGCAGTACGGTAATCTACTCCTACTTGCAAGCAATCGGAGTGATAAACGGACATCTGGAAGGATGTTGGAAATTTAAGAAGGAAGAATAATGGCTCGGATATTCATAGCAATACGATTCAACGATGAGTTCAAGCAGAAACTCGTCAAGATACAGAACGCCTTGAAGGAACAAGGTGTTCAAGGCAACTATTGCTCGTATGGCAATCTACACATGACGCTCGCCTTCATCGGAGAGTCGTATGACCTGCCTGCTATTCGTAAAGCTGTGGATGAAGTGGAGTTTGAACCCTTTGAACTGTCTTTATGTAACCTAGGCTCGTTCCCTACAAAAGCCGGTGTGATATGGTGTGGGGTGGAGGAGTGCACATCACTAATATCCCTTGCCCGCCTATTACGTAATCGGCTCACGGTGAATGGAGTCTCGTTTAGTGATACAGAATTCTACCCTCATATCTCGCTGGTACAACATCCCTCGACAATCATCACAGATATAGAAATTCCTGATGCAAGCATACGAGTAGAGAAGATTCACGTCATGAAATCAGAACGAATTGACGGAGAACTGATTTACTCCGAAATATGATTTTATTATAAAGGAGTGTAACAATTCAAGCAATTCCTATATTATGTGATCGTTAAAAAATAACTTGGTACAATTCAT
>JAUNIK010000231.1 GCA_030523505.1 Prevotellaceae bacterium
ATTAATATTATTTTCTCAAATATCAAACAATTTTCCTTAAAAAATTGCGAAAGGCTTCGTACGGATGGGTTAACGAAAACGTTAACGAAGACGGAGACAAAGACCAAAACGAAAACGAAAACGAAAACAAACAAAGACAGCTCTGGAGTTTTTAGGCTCTCGAGCTGTTATCTCATGAATTACAAGGCATTTCAACGCCCTCTCTTTTCTCCCTCCCTAACGGGAGGGCCGGGGTGGGTCTCCTTACACTGACACTGTCGCCTTGATGTGTGGATGTGGATCATAATCCACAAGTTCGAAGTCCTCGTACTTGAAGTCGAAGATGCTCTTCACATCTGGATTGATCTTCATGCGTGGCAGTTTGCGTGGCTCACGGGTGAGCTGCAACTGTGCCTGCTCCAGATGGTCGAGATAGAGATGGGTATCGCCAGTGGTGTGGATGAACTCGCCACACTCGAGGCCGCACACCTGTGCCATCATCTGAAGGAGAAGGGCATAGGAAGCGATATTGAACGGAACTCCGAGGAACACATCAGCCGAACGCTGATAGAGCTGGAGCGACAGTTTGCCATTGGCAACATAGAACTGGAACAGACAGTGACATGGAGGCAATGCCATCTGGTCGATTTCAGCAGGATTCCACGCACTGACAACCATACGGCGTGACTCCGGATGATTCTTTATGAGATCGACAACCTGACTGATCTGGTCGATAGTGCCACCTTTATAATCAGGCCATGAACGCCACTGATGACCATAGACAGGACCGAGTTCACCATTCTCGTCGGCCCACTCATTCCAGATGCGTACTCCATTATCCTGGAGATATTTCACATTGGTGTCGCCGGCAAGAAACCACAGCAACTCGTGGATGATGCTCTTCAGATGGAGTTTCTTGGTGGTGAGCAGAGGGAATCCGTCAGCCATGTTGAATCGCATCTGATGTCCGAAGACACTCTTTATACCAGTACCTGTACGGTCGCCCTTGACAGCACCTTCCTTGAGAATACGGTCAAGCAAGTCGAGATATTGTTTCACCTTGTTATTTTTGAATTATTGGTTTATGATTTATTGATTTTCTATTGGCTGGCTGGATATTTCGGTAGCGTTATAATTCACCTTTAGAATTTTTGCTTCACGCAATGCCGTTTTCACCTTATTAATATATAGCATCGGTACACTGCTGTCGGCCTGGATACTTGCGGTGAGATGTTCCATCTGATCGGATGGCACCTCCTCGCGAGCCTGTTTCATTGCTTCATCCAACTGTGACAGTGGCACAAGCACATCGCCAACCTGAACACGGTATTCACCTGAGGTGAAATCGCGACCGATATAGATATTCACCACTGCCGCCTTGTTTGTGACGGTGACGAGGTTCTCGCCCACCGGTTGCTGGCATTCCACCTTAACGATGTTCTCACGCATGTGGGTGACAATCATAAAGAAGAACAGCACTGTGAAGATGAGGTCGGGCATTGCAGCCATCTGCAACTCCGGCACTCCGCGATGATGGCGCTTCAGCTTCATGGGCGGCCTCCTTTCTTTTTACCCGAGGGAGATGCCTCGGGAACAGTGGTATACTCGGGAACGGTGGTAGCCTCGGGAACGGGGGCATCATGGAAGTTCTCGGCGATGCGCTGAGGAAGCGAGGTGATGACCTTGTCACGGTCGATGCTCGTCAGCTCGGCCAAGCCACGGCCATAGTCTTTCTGTGCCTTCATCTCGCGGGCCTCCTTGTAGGCTTCGCCGATTATCTGTTGGAGATGGAAATACGGTTCATAACGGCACTCAGGCGAGGCATCGATGGTAAGCAGATGTTCCTTGCCCCGACGGATGATGAACTCCTCCATCTGGCCTTTTAGTGCCGACATCTCGCAGAGAGAATCGTTGACCATGAGTTTGCCCTCGGCATCAAGAGTGATTGCCATGACATTCTCCTTGTCAACAATGATTTCCTTCTTGTCGTTGTCTTTATCTTTTGGAGGCAACTGACCGAGGAGTCCCTTTGCCTCGTACATAGACGAGGTGACAAGAAAGAATATGAGGAGCATGAACGAAATATCGGCCGTTGAGGTGGTATTCAGTTCAGGTACTCCCTTATCTCTGCGACGAATCCTCATACCCCTACCCTCTCTTACGTTTTAACATCGACCAAACAACACAGAGTGCTGCCACCCCAAGGAACAGGGCGATGAGGGCAAGGAACACGTAAGCCACGATGTTCCACACACCCGACTGGTCGTCGCTGACGATGAATCCAGGAAGAATCCAAGCACACACGCCCACCACGGCAGCAAGGACGATGCTCACAAGCACTGTCTTCTGCCATGAACGCACCTTTGACCACACCACAGCAACGAGGGCAGCAGCGATGGCGAGATACATTAGGATGAGTATGATGTCGATTTCCATTACTTACGGTTCTTCTCTATTGAGTCGATGAGACTAATTGCACTCTCCTCCATCTGAGCCGTGAGACGGTCGATCTTGGTGAGGATATAATTATAAAACAGCTGGAGGATGATGGCCGACACGATACCGAAGATGGTTGTGATGAGTGCCACCTTCATACCCTCTGCCACGATTGTAGGAGAGATGTCGCCGGCTGTCTCGATATTCTCGAACGCCATTACCATACCAATGACAGTTCCAAGGAATCCGAGCGATGGGGCAATGGCGATGAAGAGTTTTATCCAAGCCGAACCTTTCTCAAGCTGTGCGAGTTGCACATTGGCATACGACTCCATGGAACGCTCGATGGAATCAGCCGGTTCCTTCATTCTGATAAGGCCCTGATAGCACACGCTGGCAACAGGACCTACGGTATTGCGAGCCTTGTCCTTTGCACCCTCGATGTCGCCCTCGGAGAGACGGCGGTCAAGGTCATCGACAAATTTTCGTGCATCGATCTCTGCCAGTGTGAGGTAGATGATACGCTCGATGCAGAAAGCAAGACCAAGAATGAGGGCGAGAGCCACGAGCGACATGAAGAAGGCGTTGCCCTCGACAAACTTGTCGCGGAGAATCTGGTGCAAGCCCTGAGATGCTTCTGCCTGTAAGAGTATTGATAGGATATTCATTGTTTTCTTTCCGGCGATATATCACCGGACACATAACAGGTGGGTTCTAAAAATTAACACGGGGAAGTTAGAAACTATAAACGATATCCATGATCTTCTTGCCGAGTTCGTCGGCAGCCTCCATTGTGGAAGCCTCGCTATAGACACGGATAATCGGTTCGGTGTTAGACTTGCGGAGATGTACCCACTTGTCGGCGAAGTCGATCTTCACACCGTCAATATCATTAACCTGCTCGTCCTTATAGAGTTCCTTCACCTTTGCGAGGATACCATCAATATCGGTAGATGGCTGGAGATCGATACGGTTCTTTGCAATGAAATACTCAGGATATGTGGCACGGAGCTGGCTCACTGTCATCTGCTTCTCGGCAAGAAGCGAGAGGAAGAGAGCGATACCCACGAGGGCGTCACGACCATAGTGGCTCTCTGGGTAGATGACTCCACCATTGCCCTCACCACCGATGACTGCACCTACCTCCTTCATCTTTGTGGTGACATTAACTTCACCAACGGCTGCCGCTGTGTAAACACCACCATGAGCGTTTGTCACATCGCGGAGAGCACGGGTAGAACTGAGGTTGGAAACAGTATTGCCCGGTGTATGAGCAAGGACATAGTCGGCAACAGACACGAGGGTGTACTCCTCGCCGAACATCTTGCCGTCCTCGCAGATAAATGCTAGACGATCGACATCAGGATCGACAACGATACCCATGTCATAGCCACCACCCTTTACGAGATCCATGATACCAGTGAGGTTCTTCTCCAATGGTTCTGGGTTGTGGGCAAAATCGCCTGTTGGTTCTGCATTGAGGAATGTGTACTCCACACCAAGACGGTCGAGGAGTTTTGGAAGGATGACACCACCAACAGAGTTGATAGCATCGACAGCCACCTTGAAATGAGCATTGCGGATAGCCTCAGCATTGACAAGTTTGAGGTCGAGCACTTCGTTGATATGACGCTCATCGAGAGTGTTGTCCTCGGTGTACTTGCCAAGACCATCGACATCAGCATATTCGAAATCCTCAGCCTCGGCTATTGCCAACACCTCTGCACCATCAGCAGCGGTGAGGAACTCGCCCTTCTCGTTGAGAAGTTTGAGAGCATTCCAATGACGAGGGTTATGCGAAGCAGTGATGATGATACCACCGGCAGCATTGCACATTGTTACAGCGAGTTCGGTAGTAGGGGTTGTTGCAAGACCGATGTTTACCACATCATAGCCACAGCCCATGAGGGTGCCACAAACGATGTTTTTCACCATTTCGCCAGAGATGCGGGCATCACGACCAACAACGATGGTGTTGCTCTGAGAATGGCCCGAACGGCGGATGAAAGTGGCATATGCTGTTGTGAACTTTACAATATCGAGCGGATTGAGGGTGTCGCCTGTACGGCCACCGATGGTTCCGCGAATACCAGAAATTGACTTTATAAGTGACATAGCTATTTCCTAATTTTTAATCTTCGAGTTCGTAAGTGAGGTCGTAGAGGCAAGGATATACTCGCTGTGAGGCATAAGCCTGACCTTGTGACGAAGGAACGATGACACGGATTTTTGCAATCTCATCATCGTCATTCACAGGGCGACCGACATTGAGATATGTGAGTGGGAAGAGCCAACCAGCTGGTACTGACTGTGAACCATAAACACTATACATCAGACCACTGCTATCGAACGAGCCGGTGAATGTGCCCGAGTTGTTTGTGACTGTCATCTTCTCAACAACCGACGAGAAGTAGAGCACATTGTTAGACAGCTGGAGTGAGTCAGTGAGGAGGTTACGCTCATCAAAGCGAACGAGGAGGCCACGAGGGCGACCATCAGCTTTCAGAGGTTCGCCGCAACCTTTGCGGATAATCTGGAGGTAGATACCATTACTGTCGAACAACA
>JAUNIK010000232.1 GCA_030523505.1 Prevotellaceae bacterium
ATGGACTGGATGGCTCAGGAGCAGGAGCGTGGTATTACTATTACCTCTGCTGCTACAACTTGTTTCTGGAAGTACAACGACAAGCAGTATAAGATCAACTTGATCGATACTCCGGGACACGTTGACTTCACAGCTGAGGTAGAGCGTTCACTCCGTGTGCTCGACGGTGCTGTTGCTACATACTGTGCTGTAGGCGGTGTTGAGCCACAGTCTGAGACTGTATGGCGTCAGGCTGACAAGTACAATGTTCCTCGTATTGGTTATGTAAATAAGATGGACCGTTCAGGTGCTAACTTCTTTGATGTAGTTCAGCAGATGAAGGATGTCCTCGGCGCTAATCCTGTACCTCTTTGTGTTCCAATCGGTGCAGAGGAGACTTTCAAGGGTCTTGTTGACCTTGTGAAGATGAAGGCAATCCTTTGGCACGATGAGACAATGGGTGCTGAGTATTCTGTAGAAGAAATCCCTGCAGATCTCGTTGACGAGTGCAACGAGTGGCGTGAGAAGCTCCTTGAGTCAGCTTCTGAGTTTGATGAGGCTATCATGGAGAAGTACTTCGAGGATCCAGAGTCTATCACAGAGGAAGAGATTATCGCATCTATCCGTAAAGGTACTCTCGCTCTCCAGTGTGTTCCAATGCTCTGTGGTTCTTCGTTCAAGAACAAGGGTGTTCAGACTATGCTCGACTACGTATGTGCACTTCTTCCTTCTCCTATGGATAATGAGGAAGTTATTGGTACAGAGCCTGGTGATGAGACAGTAGAGGTCAAGTTCCTTGCTAAGGAGGACGAGCCAACAGCAGCTCTTGCATTTAAGATTGCTACCGACCCATATGTAGGCCGTCTTGTATTCTTCCGTGTATATTCAGGTAAGGTTGAGGCAGGTTCATACGTATTCAATCCACGTTCAGGTAAGAAGGAGCGCGTAAGCCGCCTCTTCCAGATGCATTCAAATAAGCAGAATCCTGTTGAGGTGATTGCAGCGGGTGATATCGGTTCAGGTGTAGGTTTCAAGGATATCCGCACAGGTGATACACTCTGTGATGAGGATCACCAGATCGTTCTTGAGTCTATGACTTTCCCTGATACTGTGATTTCTATTGCAGTTGAGCCAAAGTCGCAGGCTGATATTGCTAAGCTTGACAATGGTCTTGCTAAGCTCGCAGAGGAGGACCCTACATTTACAGTACATACCGACGAGCAGAGTGGTCAGACCGTTATCTCTGGTATGGGTGAGCTCCACCTCGATATCATCATCGACCGTTTGAAGCGTGAGTTCAAGGTAGAGTGTAACCAGGGTAAGCCACAGGTTAACTATAAGGAGGCTATCACTCAGGAAGTTTCTCTCCGTGAGGTTTACAAGAAGCAGTCGGGTGGCCGCGGTAAGTTCGCTGATATCATCGTAACAATCGGTCCTAAGGATGATGATTACAAGGAAGGCGACTTGCAGTTCATCAACGAGGTTAAGGGTGGTAATGTTCCAAAGGAATTCATCCCATCAGTACAGAAGGGTTTCCAGGACTGCTTGAAGAGCGGTGTTCTCGGTGGTTATCCAGTAGTTGGCCTCAAGGTTGTTCTCACTGATGGTTCGTTCCACCCAGTAGACTCAGACCAGTTGTCATTCGAGCTTGCAGCACACAATGCATTCAAGAATGCTTGTCCAAAGGCTGGTCCTTGCTTGATGGAGCCTATCATGAAGGTAGAGGTTGTAACTCCTGAGGAGTCAATGGGTGATGTAATCGGTGACTTGAATAAGCGTCGTGGTATGGTACAGGGTATGGAAGAGGCTCGTAGCGGTGCACGCATCGTTAAGGCTATGGTTCCACTCGCAGAGATGTTCGGTTATGTAACAGCTCTCCGTACAATCACTTCTGGTCGTGCAACATCTTCTATGGAGTACGATCACCACGAGGCAGTGTCAAGCTCAATTGCTAAGGCTATCCTCGAGGAGGTAAAGGGTCGTGCTGACCTTCTGTAAATTCACCGCCTCTTAAAAGGTACGTAATAGAAATGAGTTGGGAGAGTCTGTGAGCAAATGACTCTTTACGGACTCCTCCCATTCACAATGAATAATAAATAATAAAACGTAAAATTGAAAATTCAATTATGAGTCAGAAAATTCGTATCAAGCTTAAGTCTTATGACCATCAGCTTGTTGATAAGTCGGCAGACAAGATTGTAAAGGCAGTAAAGGCAACAGGTGCTGTTGTTAGTGGTCCAATTCCACTCCCAACACACAAGCGTATTTACACAGTAAACCGTTCAACCTTCGTTAATAAGAAGGCACGTGAGCAGTTCCAGCTTTCAGACTACAAGCGTCTCATTGACATCTACAGCTCTACAGCAAAGACTGTTGATGCTCTTATGAAGCTTGAGCTCCCTTCAGGTGTTGAGGTTGAGATCAAGGTGTAGTATCTTACTGTTAAAAAAATATAAAAGTCAGGCTATTCGGCCTGACTTTTTCTGTTTAATTGACAAAAAAGTAGTACCTTTGCAGTCGAAAAGGTGACAGTTGCGCTGGCAAATGCTATCAACCCACTGAAAATGAACGCCTTAGATCCATAAATGGAGGATCTGAAGTGCGGTCTTTATGTGTGTGCGCTCCAGTGATGTTACCTTGAGATAGTAATTTTTATTTTATAACATATTTATTAAATTTAATTGAAATGCCAGGATTAATTGGAAGAAAAATCGGAATGACATCCGTTTTCAGTGCCGACGGTAAGAATATTCCGTGCACTGTTATCGAAGCTGGTCCTTGTGTTGTAACCCAGGTTAAGACCGTAGAGAAAGATGGTTACAAGGCTGTTCAGTTAGGTTTCGGCGAGGCTAAGGAGAAGAATACTACTAAGCCTATGATGGGAACCTTCAAGAAAGCCGGCACAACACCAAAGAAGCACTTGGCCGAGTTCAAGTTTGATGAGGAGTACAACCTCGGAGACACAATCACCGTAGAGCTCTTTGCAAATGCAGAGTTCGTTGATGTGGTAGGTACATCAAAAGGTAAGGGATTCCAGGGCGTTGTGAAGCGTCATGGATTCGGTGGTGTAGGTCAGGCTACACACGGTCAGGATGACCGTCTGCGTAAGCCAGGTTCAATTGGTGCTTGTTCATACCCTGCAAAAGTTTTCAAGGGTATGCGAATGGGCGGCCAGATGGGTGGTGACCGCGTCACAACTCAGAACCTCAAAGTATTAAAGGTGATTCCAGAGAACAACCTTATTATCATTAAGGGCTCTGTTGCTGGTCACAATGGTTCAACCGTTTTAATTCAGAAGTAATGGAAGTTAGTGTATTGAATATCAACGGTCAGGAGACCGGAAGAAAGGTAGTACTCAATGATGCTATCTTCGGAATTGAGCCTAACGATCATGTTCTCTATCTTGATGTAAAGCAGTATCTCGCTAATCAGCGCCAGGGTACAGCTAAGTCAAAGGAGCGTAGCGAAGTAAGCGGTTCAACACGTAAGCTCGGTCGTCAGAAGGGCGACGGTGGCGCACGTCGCGGTGATATCAACTCGCCAGTGCTCATTGGTGGTGGTCGTGTATTCGGTCCAAAGCCACGCGACTATCGTTTCAAGCTCAATCAGAAAGTAAAGGTTCTCGCTCGTAAGTCTGCTTTGACATACAAGGCTCAGGAGAATGCTATCATCGTTGTTGAGGACTTCAACATTGATGCTCCAAAGACAAAAGAGTTCGTAGCAATTACAAAGAACCTTAAGGTAGAAGGCAAGAAGACTCTCGTTGTATTGCCAGAGGAAAATAAGAATGTATATTTGTCTGCTCGTAACCTCGAGAAGGCTACAGTAATGGGCGCAGCATCAATCAACGCATACAAGGTGTTGAACGCTGATGTTCTCGTTCTCGCTGAAAGCTCACTCGCAAAGATCGAAGAGACTCTCAACAAGTAATTAATAGGAGATTATAGATTATGTCATTTATTGTAAAACCATTGGTCACAGAGAAGATGGCCAACATTACAGAGAAGCAGCCTAACCGCTACGGTTTCGTTGTTCGCCCAGAGGCTAATAAGCTCCAGATTAAGGCTGAGATCGAGGCTTTGTATAATGTTACAGTAGTAGATGTGAACACAATGATCTACGCTGGTAAGCGCTCTAGCCGTTACACAAAGGCGGGTCTTATCCGCGGTCAGAAGAATGCGTTCAAGAAGGCAATCGTCACCGTGAAGGAAGGCGATATGATTGATTTTTATAGCAATATTTAATAAGAAATGGCAGTACGTAAATTAAAACCAGTTACTCCTGGTCAAAGACACAAGGTTATTGGCACATTCTCTGAAATTACTGCATCTGTGCCAGAGAAGTCTCTCGTTTACGGTAAGCACTCAACTGGTGGTCGTAATAACACCGGTAAGATGACTGTTCGCTATATCGGCGGTGGTCACAAGCAGAAGTATCGTCTTATCGACTTCAAGCGTGAGAAAGATGGTGTTCCAGCAGTAGTAAAGACAATCGAGTACGATCCAAATCGTTCGGCTCGCATTGCACTCCTTTTCTACGCTGATGGTGAAAAACGTTACATTATTGCTCCTAACGGACTTGAAGTGGGTGCAGAGCTGATGTCGGGCGCAGAGGCAGCTCCTGAAATCGGTAATGCTCTTCCACTCGCAAACATCCCAGTTGGTACAGTGATTCACAACATCGAGTTGCGTCCTGGCCAGGGTGCTTTGCTCGTTCGTTCGGCTGGTAACTTTGCTCAGTTGACTTCTCGTGAGGGTAGTTATTGTGTAATCAAGCTTCCTTCAGGCGAGACTCGTCAGATTCTCTCTGCTTGTAAGGCTACAGTTGGTGCTGTAGGCAACTCAGACCACGCTCTTGAGCAGTCTGGTAAGGCTGGTCGCTCACGCTGGTTGGGTCGTCGCCCACACAACCGTGGTGTTGTTATGAACCCACATGATCACCCAATGGGTGGTGGTGAAGGCCGTCAGTCAGGTGGTCACCCACGTTCT
>JAUNIK010000233.1 GCA_030523505.1 Prevotellaceae bacterium
AATGCCTGACTATTGAGCGTTACAATCTCAAACGGACAGTCGATGGCATAAAATCCCCATGGAGCAATGGTTGGAAGGTCCTCGTCGGTCATCAGTCGGTCGAGGGTTGACTCCTCTGTATAGGCAGCGCGGAATGTGAAGTCATAGAAACGCAGTGTGCCCCCATCGCGCTCGAAACGGCCGAAATACTGGCGTGCCTTGCCTCCGTCGCGACCAAGCATAAACAGCGACAACTGGAACGAACAATACAGTCTGTCGGCTTTCTTATCAATAATTTGTTCGCCCTGCTTAATCTCCATCAGTTGCCACAATCCGTCAAGGTCGCCATTGACAGGAACCTTGTCGCAACCGGCAATGACAATAGCAATCAGCACGATAGCAATTGCGTTGTATATCTTATTCAACTTCATTTCTATACCCGTTTTTTATTCTGAAACCATAGTCATCACGCGACTGATGGTGAGTTGTACACCCTTGTTGTCGCCAAGGAATCCACCTTTGTCGAGACCCAATCCGAGGTCAATCTGCCAACCTTTCAGCACTGGCGGGATGAGACTCGCCTCTACGAGGAAATGGCTCTGGTGGGTTTTGTCCTCCAGAGGCATATCGTATGTGCCCCAGTTTGTGGTGAATGTGGCCAGTGCACGCCAATGAAACCAGTCCGTTGGGTCGCCAGCCAAACCGATATGCCATGCCTTCACACGGTTGTTTGGGAAGACGAGAGTGCCATCGGTGTTGTAGATTGGCGATGTGAATAGCGGTGAACCGATAGCCTCGCCCCAATGCTGATAACCAGAATAGAGGTTGTGGTTATAGTAGTTGTCGCGCCCGTTCATCTTGTCTTTTATGTTCACAGCCTCGTCGTGCAGGATTGCACCACTCTGGTCGTAACTGCTCATATGCTCAACGGTGATATTGCGAAGCACACGGTTTGAAGGCAGTGTGATGTCCATTCCCACAAGATGATCGTAGAGTCCATACTGGATGAACATCATCGACTGATCCTCGAAGAATCGCTCGAAACGACCAGCCACACTCCAGTCGTCGCCATGATATTTCAGTCGCATAATCCACGAACCGAGATGGTTGCCGGCAGTGTTCTTCGAACTGCCATCAGTCTCGTCGCTACCCGTAGCCATCAGTGCATCAAGGAACGCCTTGAAGTTCACCGTATGCTTCAAATCAGTCTTTCCCGTGATGCCACGACCAGTGGCGTTGTAGGTGGTACCACCAAACTGGCACACCATCTGCAAGCCCAACTCGTAGGTAAGAGGGAACGAGGCGTCCTCCTTGCCAAACTTCCAATAGAGAGCCTTCTCGTGGTAGAGGATATTGTTCGTGTATCTTTCGCCTTCGTTTACAAAACCCTTCTGCCAGTTGCCATCGGTGGTCATGCCGTAGGAACCGTTCAGACGCCATTTCCACCAGCCTTTTGTGCCAGGAAACGAGAACCAGTCGATGTCGAGTCGCGCCTGAGGGATAGGAAGGGCATTCCATCCAAACAGCAAAGCTCCGGAACTCAGTTCCTGATTGGTGAGAGGAGATAGTTCGCGCTTTGCACCGATTCTGATGCGAGCCTTCTTGTATCCACCCTCAACAAAAGCCTGATTCATGATTACACGACTGGTGGTGCCCAGTCCCACAGCCATGTCCACGCCATAACCAATGCGCCAGTTGAACGTTGAGTCAACAGCAATAGGGCGTATAGCCGCCAGACGCACATATCCGTTCTTTGCCTCGGTTGAAGACAATCCGTATTTGTTGCTATGGAGCCACAGCGGAGTCTGCTCGTCGCTATACGTGCCTTGTACCTCGGTGGTGACATCAAGACCATCGAGGATATATCCCAGATTCTGACACCATGCCCGCTGTGAGAATGATGCCATGATAAGGGCAAATATGAAAATTCTTTTAATGAACATTTTCTTTTTCCTGCGCAGAAAAATCAAGTCTGTAGTCCCCGCGCGTACATTATTATATATAGGTTTTGGGTAAAGCACTACAAAGGTAATAAAAAGTTAGGGAAATTCCCCTTGTGATTAGGGAAAATCCTTTTGGAACACTGTTTTTTCTTAATAAATTTGCATCGTGAAAATAAAACAAGAGCCGAAAAGGCCAGAATGAACAAAAATAATAATAACAAATAAATACATTACGATTATGAAGAAGTTCTTATTCACAATGGTTGCACTGCTCTCAATGGCAGTTTCAGCAAAGGCAATGAGTTACGAGCAGGCTCGTCAGCAGGCTTTGTTCCTTGCAGATAAGATGGCTTACGAGTTGAACCTCACCGAGGAGCAGTATGAGGCTTGCTACGAGGTTAACCTCGACTACCTCATGGGAGTGACAAACCAGTATGATCTCTATGGTGACTACTGGACACGCCGTAACCTCGACCTCAGCTATATCCTCTACGACTGGCAGTACAGAATGTTCCTCGACGCAACATATTTCTATCGTCCATTGTACTGGGCTGACGGTTTCTGGCACTTCGGCATCTACGCTCGCTACCCACACCGTGACTACTTCTACTACGGACATCCACACTTCTATGTAGTATATCGTGGTGGTCACTCATGGCACCACAATGGCGGTCACTCTTGGTATCACGGTCGTGACTGGGGTCACAATCGCACAGAGCACCACCAGGCTAACCACAGAGGTATGCGCAACAGCTTCGACAACGGTAACTACGGACGTGGCGGTGATCACGGAAATCACGGCAATCGTGGAGGCAACCATGGCAACATGGACCGTGGAGGAAACAACAACCATGGCGGCAATGCAAACCATGATGGCAACCGTGGAGGCATGAATCGCGACAACAATCGTGGTCAGCAGCCAAGCAGCACTCGCTCTACAGCAGCAACCCGCGGCAATGCAGGTGCAGCAGCATCAAACGGCGGTACACGAATGGGTGGCACTCGCAACAGCACATTCAGCGGCAATGGCAACAGCAATGGTGGTTCATCAGTTCGCCCAAGCGGTTCTTCTGCTGGTCGCACTCAGGTGACACACGGCTCTTCACAGGTTCAGCGTTCAGCAAGTTCTGCACAGCGTTCAAGCGCAGCAGCCGGCGCACAGATGCGCTCATCAGGTGCACAGGTACAGCGCTCTTCAGGCACATCAATGCGTAGCTCAGGCTCTATGGGCGGCGGCTCTTCACGCGGCGGTTCAATGGGCGGTGGCTCACGCGGAGGCAACGGTGGCGGTTCACACGGTGGTGGTCACATGGGTGGCGGTCGTCGCTGATCGAAACCAACAAAGATTGAAAACCGTTTCATACCTAGATAGTTTCATAGACAACACTCGAGGAGAGGGTAGCAAGCCAAGAGAGGCTCATGCGCCCTCTCCCTTTATTTGTGCGAGTGGGATACCGATTTGTGGGTAAAATTGCATTGTAGCAAACATTTAATACACAAAGATTATGAATTGTGTGATAATTTTAGTATCTTTGTATCGGAATAATCAAAACTAACTAAATAATGAAAAGACAAATTCTATTAGTAGCAACCATTCTCTTCATGGCCCTTGGTGCGTTTGCCCAGAACAAGGCCAAGTATGTATTCTATTTCATCGGCGACGGTATGGGAGTAAACCATGTCAACCTCACCGAGACATATCTCGCTGCCCTCGAAGGCCGCATCGGTTTCAGTCCACTCTGCTTCGGCGATTTCCCTTTCACCGGCTTCATCAACACATACAGTGCTGAGAACGGTGTCACCGATTCAGCAGCTGCCGGAACAGCCCTGTCAACCGGTTGCAAGACAAAGAACGGAACCCTCGGACTTCTTCCTGACCTCGCAACACCAGTGACGAGCATCGCTAAATGGGCACAGGAAGCAGGTGCAGCCGTTGGTGTAACAACAACAGTTACCGTTGATCACGCCACCCCTGGCGCATTCTATGCCCATGTAGGCAGTCGTGGCGAAGGCTTCAAGATTGGTACACAGCTCATTGAGACAGGCTATGACTTCTTCGCTGGTTCTGATTTCTCACAGGCAAAGAACCCAACAGAAGGTGCTCCTGACCTCTATGTAATGGCAAAGGACGCAGGATATACCATCGCAAAGGGCTACAAGAACTATCAGAAGTTGGCAAAGAAAGCCGACAAGATGATTCTTTTCCAGAGCGATGCTGCCAACAAGATAGATCACGGCAGTCTTCCATACGCTATCGACCAGACAAAGGAAGACCTCAACCTTGCTGATATCACCCGTGCGGCAATCCATTTCCTCACAAAGAAGCAGTCGGAGAAGGACGGTTTCTTCCTTATGGTTGAAGGTGGCAAGATTGACTATGCCGGTCATGCCAACGATGCTGTGGCTTGCATCCACGAGACTATCGATATGGACAATGCTGTAAAAGTGGCTTATGAGTTCTACCAGCAGCATCCTGATGAGACACTTATCGTTGTCACAGCCGACCACGAGACCGGTGGTGTTGTTCTTGGTTCGGGCAGTTACAACCTCCATTTCGACCGTCTCCGCTATGCAAAGATGTCGATTGCGAAGTTGGGCAGCGAGTTGCACAAACTCCACGAGAAGCTGGGCGACAAGTACAGTTATGAGACAGTGAAGCAGTTCCTTTCAGATAATTTCGGTTTCTGGTCGAAGATTGAACTCGACGAGGGTCAGAACAAGCGTCTCGAGCGAGCTTTCAACAATATTATGGAAGGCAAGGGCAAGGACAGCCAGAGCCTCTACCAGAAGGATAATGAGTTGGCAGATACAGTGAAGCGCATCCTCTCAGAGGTTAGCCGCCTCCATTGGGGCCACGGAAGCCATTCCAACGGTTATGCACCAGTATATGCTATCGGTGTAGGAGCAGAGACTTTGAGCGGCCGTATGGATAATATCGACTTGCCAAAGCGCATTGCGAAGATTGCCGGTTGGCCAAACCTCAACGAATAATCCTCGCTCTCAGGATATTGCAGAAAATTGCAATTATTGCATTTATTGCACT
>JAUNIK010000234.1 GCA_030523505.1 Prevotellaceae bacterium
CTCCCCATCTCCCCTCGCTGGGACCTTTCTGGGATGTTTATGGGAGGATTATGGGAGGTTTTAGAAAGATCATCCCAGAGAGAAACGATTGATTATCAGTGCATTATAAACAAAAATGGGAAGATTCCACAATTTTTCGGTTTTTGAATATCATTTGGCAGTTGTGTGCCACCAGTCACAATATCTTTTCAACGAATTTGCGATGTTTTTAAGGAAATTGCCGAATATATTTGGATTTCTCCTCAGTTTGTACTATCTTTGCAAAAGATAGAAGATTATGCTTTGTCCAAAAACGGATTATTAACCAAAACCTATACACAAAAAAAATGAAGAAATTACTTTTTATGGCTGTTTGCCTGGCATCGTCACTGATGGCTTCGGCACAGACAGCAGAAACTTTCCAGCCTTACAAATCGACAAGCCTGCGCTTGCCAAGTGTTCCATTGGTACTCAGCGACCCATATTTCTCAATATGGAGTCCTTATGATGTACTGACCGAGGGCAACACCCGCCACTGGACAAACGATGAGAAACCTCTCGAGGGTCTTGTTCGTGTTGACGGAACTGTATATCGTTGGATGGGTGCTTCGCAGCACATCTCTATGGAGTCGATTGTTCCTATGGCCGAGGAGAAGGCTTGGGAGGCTCAGTACACTCGCCAGAAGCCTGCCGACGGATGGCAGAAACCTGAGTTCGACGACTCCTCGTGGAACCACGGTACTGGCGCTTTCGGTTCTGACAACTACATCAACATCCACACCGCTTGGAGTGAGGAGAACTCCGACATCTGGGTTCGCCGCACTGTTGACATTACAGCAGAGCAGTTGACAAGCGACCTCTATCTCATGTTCTCTCATGATGATGCCTGCGAGATTTATATCAATGGCACACAGGTGGCAAAAGGCCAGATGACATACATGGACGGTGTTCAGGTGCGTCTCGACGGCGACAAGGCTAAACTCCTCAAGCCTGGCAAGAACGTCATTGCTGTACATTGCTTCAACAAGACCGGTGGTGCATTGGTTGACTTCGGTATCTTCAAGAATGTGGCAAAGAACAGCAACGACATCAAGACTGCTCGCCAGAAGAGTGTTGATGTGCTCGCCACAAACACATATTATACATTCGAGGCTGGTCCTGTTGACCTTGATGTAGTGTTCACTGCTCCAATGATTATGAAGGACTATGACCTCATGTCTTCACCAATCAACTACATCTCTTATCAGGTGCGCTCAAAGGACGGCAAGGCTCATTCAGTACAGTTCTATGTATCGGCTTCTGCTCTCCAGGCTGTCAACAAGCCTGCTCAGCCAACAGTGACAGAGCGTGTGAAGGCTCAGGGCACAGAATACTTGAAGACTGGTACTATCGAACAGCCTATCCTCGCTAAGACCGGCGACGGTATCTGCATCGACTGGGGTTATTTCTACCTCTCGGGCAAGAACGGTGAACTGGCTCTCGGCAATGACGAGGTGGTAAAGAGCGGTTTCGTGAACGAGGGTAAGGCTGTTACAGGTGAGCAGAAAGTGTTCGCATACAAATCGGCTGACATCCCTACAATGGCTTATATCCACGACTTCGGCACAACCACACAGGCTTCAAGCTATATGATGCTCGGTTATGACGAAATCTATGACATCGAGTATTTCTACAAGCGTTACAAGGGTTTCTGGGCTCACGAGGGTAATGTGAGCATCTTCGATATGTTCAACCGCCTCGCTAACAGCTATGCTTCGATAATGGATCGTTGCCGCAAGCAGGACAAGACTATCTACGACGATGGTTTTGCTGCCGGTGGTGTGAAGTATGCCGAGATTCTTTCTGCTTCTTACCGTCATGTGAACGCTGCTCACAAACTGTTCCGCGATGACGAGGGCAACATCCTCTACTTCTCAAAGGAGAACAACTCTAACGGTTGTGTGAACACTGTTGACCTTACCTACCCAGAGGCTCCTCTCTATCTCTGCTACGACCCAGTGCTCCAGAAGGGTATGATGACATCTATCTTTGAATACTCTTACAGCGGTCGCTGGACAAAGCCTTTCGCTGCTCACGACCTCGGTCAGTATCCAAAGGCTAACAAGCAGGTTTACGGTGGCGATATGCCTCTCGAAGAGGCTGGTAACATGATTACCCTTGCTGCACAGATATGCAAGCTCGAGGGTGACACCAAGTATGTGGAGAAGTACTGGGATATCATCACCACATGGGCTGACTACCTCGTTGAGAACGGTCTCCATCCTGCTAACCAGCTCTGTACCGACGACTTCGCTGGTCACTGGGCAGGCAACTGTAACCTTGCCATCAAGGCTATCATGGGTGTTGCCGGTTATGCTGAACTCGCAAAGATGAAGGGCTTGAACGATGTCTATGCAAAGTACAATGCCAAGGCAAAGGAGATGGCTGCTGCTTGGGAGAAAGAGACAAAGGTAAAGGATCACTACGAGTTGGCTTACGGTGCTGGTCAGGACACATGGAGTCAGAAGTACAACATGGTTTGGGACAAGCTCTGGGGCACAAACATCATCCCTAACAATGCTATGCAGACTGAGATTAAGTACTACTTGAAGAAGCAGAATGTCTATGGTTTGCCACTCGACTGCCGTAAGGACTACACCAAGTCTGACTGGATCATGTGGACAGCAGCAATGGCTGACAGCGACAAGGACTTCCTGAAGTTTGTTGATCCTCTCTACAAGTATATCAACGAGACACAGTCGCGCGTTCCAATCTCTGACTGGTCGGACACCAAGACCGGTGATATGGTTGGCTTCAAGGCTCGCTCAGTAATCGGTGGTTACTGGATGCGCGTCCTTGCAAAGAAACTCGGCAAATAATTAAGTGAAAGGTGAAAAGTGAAGAGTGAAAATCCTCATTATTCACTTTTCACTTCAAACTGAGCAAGTTTGAAACTTGCAAAACTTGAAATAAAAAACTGCTTATGAGAAAATCTATCTTGTGTCTGGCTTTTGCGATGGCAGCATTGTCGTCGTGGAGTCAGGCACAATTGCATCTTATCCCTGCACCAGTGAGCGTAGAACTGGGCAACGGGACTGCAAATGTGCAGAACACTTCCATTCGTATTGACCAGTCGTATCCTCATGCCGACGGATACACTCTCGTGATTAACGAAAAAGGTGCTGTCGTGGAAGCACAGAGCACTGCCGGTGCTCAATATGCTCGCGAGACTTTGGCACAGTTGAAGGAACAGTATGGCGATGATGTGCCACAGATGACCATCACCGACTATCCACAGTATGAGTGGCGCGGACTGATGCTCGACTGCTCACGCCATTTCTATACCATAGAATATCTGAAACGCCAGATCGATATGCTGGCACGCTACAAGATGAATCGCCTGCATCTTCATCTCACCGACGATCAGGGATGGCGTGTGGAGATTAAGCGCTACCCACTGCTCACCCAGCAGGGTGCATGGCGCGAGTTCAACCAGCAGGACAGCATCTGCATGAAAGACTATGCCGACCAGCCTGAATTCGAACTCGACCCTCGTTTCATCATTCATAATGGCGACAAGACTCTCTATGGTGGTTACTACACCCAAGAGGAGTTGCGCGACCTTGTGAAATATGCCGAGGAGCGCCATGTGGAAATCATTCCTGAAGTGGACATGCCGGGACACACTCAGGCTATTTCTGCCATATACCCACAGTTCACCACTACCGGTGAGGCACAGTGGGGAACGGTTTTCAGCGTTCCATTGAGTCCTGCAAAGGAAGAGGTGTACGAATTCCTGCAGAATGTACTTGATGAAATCATTGACATCTTCCCAAGCAAGTATATCCACATCGGTGCCGACGAGGTGGAGAAAGACACCTGGAAGAAAGATGATGCGTGCAAGGCATTGATGGAAAAAGAGGGACTGAAGGACTATAACGAATTGCAGAGCTATTTTGTGAAGCGTATTCAGAAATACCTGAAATCAAAAGGCAGAGAGATGATATGCTGGGACGATGCTCTCGAGGGTGGTTTGGACAAAGAGACGGATATCATGTACTGGCGCTACTGGGTAGCAGGTGTTGCCCAGAAGACCGTCGAGGCTGGTCATCATGTCATCTTCACTCCGGGCAATCCAATGTATATTGCTCATCCGGAATCACCTCTCTATGATGTTTACCACTTTGACGGATGGGATAAGGTCTCTCCAGAATACAGACATCTGGTAAGAGGTGGACAGGTGAGCCTGTGGGGTGAAAGCCAGAGCAACTACCGCCGTGCCGACTATTGTATCTTCCCAAGAATGATTGCACTGGCTGAGCGCTTATGGACTCCTTCTGAGAAAGCTGACTGGCTCTCTTTCAAGAAGAGACTGGAGGTGGAGAAGCAATGGCTCGAGGCTCATGATATCCTCTATGGCAAGACCAACAGTCTGCTTTCTGCAATGCAGACCACCGATCTTGACAACAAGCAGATTCTCGTGACCTTCGACAGCGATTTCGCCGATCCTGACATTCGCTATACTCTCGATGGCAAGACACCAACGATGAAATCGCTTCGTTTCGACGGTACTCCTGTGGCTATCAGCAAACCAACTGATATCGTAGCGGCAATCATGGACAACGGCAAACCAACCGAACCGATGTTTGTACGCCATTTGGAATATCACAAAGCCGTGGGTGCAAAGGTGGAATATGTGAAAGGTCGCTGGTATGAGAGTTACAAGGCTGGTGAGGTTGCGACCTTCACCGATGGCAAGCGTGGCGGCAACAGCTATGGTGATGGTCTGTGGCAAGGCTTGACCAATAACTTCGAGGTCATTGTTGACCTCGGCAAGGCCACCGATATCCGTGAGTTCTCAATGCGTTTCATGCAGGACATCGACCCTGGTGTGTTCATGCCGGGCAAGGTGGAGATAGCTTTCTCCAACGATGGAAAGACCTTCGGCCCTGTCACCACCATCAACAACGATGTGCCTGACACCAAGCACGGAGTTATCATCAAAGA
>JAUNIK010000235.1 GCA_030523505.1 Prevotellaceae bacterium
CCGAATTTTCCGGAATTGACGAGAGATGTATCTACACCTCCAAATAGTTCTTGCCAACGATATCCGTCAACAGATACTAGCACTACCTTTTGCTCAGCCCTTAATGTTGATACAGAGAGCATCAGAAGGGCTAATACAGACATTAATGTTCTTTTCATATTGTAATATTTAATAATGTATTATTTCAGCCACCATGGCATTGAAGTTATCTTGTCATTATTCTCACCAAACTGGTTCTTAACAGCAGACTGCACATTCTCTGTGTTGTATTTGCTTTCTGTGTCGGGATACATCCAACGATAAGGCACTGGAGTGTCAGCAAGATGGGCAAAGTCGGGATAACCTGTGCGCAGATGTTCGAAGAATGGTGTCCATCCTCCTTGGAAGAAGCTGACACAGTACTTTTGGAAGATAATCAGTTCAATCTTCTTTTCATCACTGAGAGTGTCGTCCCACTTTACTTTGTCGCCCATTATGTATTCCTCTGCTGCAGATGATGAAACATATTTGGCATAGTCTCCCGAATAGGTGGAATACCAATCGAAAGATGCCCTGATGCCGTTTTCATAATACTGTTGGGCATTGCCGTTAATCCATCCTCTGACTACCGCTTCGGCAAGAATCTGCTGCAGTTCGGCATATCCAAGCAGGATGGTGGGCTCGCCAGTGGGATTTGTACGGTAACGAGAGTGTATCTGCGATATTTTACCTGCGCCTACAAGGTTCTTGTTCTCTCCGTATGGAACTGTAGGGTCGCCACCGGCATAAGCTGTGAAATCGTCAGCGCTCTTACCGGCAGATGCGGCTTCGTTGGTGGGAAGGGCATACAGAAAGAGGCGAGGATCCCTGCGCTCTGAGAGTCTGTCGATGAAAGTCTTGTCCATATAGAAACCTGACCATTGTGCATTGAACTGTGGATAACGGTTACCCTCTTGGTCGATGTAGCTTAATTGACCGTTGTCAGAATTGCTCTCAATAAGAGGCTGTGATACTATCGTGGCAAAATCTTTCTTGATGTCATGGTTGTCAACATTGCTCTTGTGCGATAATGTCATCAATACCTTCAGACGGAAAGAGTTGACCAGTCTCTGCCACTTTGCAGAGGAACCACCATAAATGATGTCGCCACTGATGATTTCTTCCTTGTCTGCCGCAGCGGCAAGGAGTTCAGACGATTGTTGCAGTTCATCGAGTATTCCTGCAAATACCTCTTCCTGTGAGTCGTATTTAGGGGTGAACATCGCTTCTTTCTCTCCTTTCAAAGCCTCGGAATAAGGAATATCTCCAAACTTAAGTGTAAGATTGAAGAAATGATATGCGCGGAAGAAATGATACAGACCTTCATATACAGACTGTCCTGTGCGGTCGGCTTCCTCTTTTAGTTTGGTCACCTGAAGCAGTTCATTACAATAAGTGCTGAAGCTACCGCGGTTCCACTCGTAAAACTGTTCGGAGTTATGACCGTCGGTCTGCACCACCATCTTGTCGGCATACATACCGTCGGTACCCCTATAAAAAGCACTTTGGCATACATTCGGCAATATGAGTTGCGGCGACACCTCTGTTGGGTCGTTGGGATTATTGTTTATATTGTCAAAGTGGTCACATGATGTGAACATTATGGCAATGATAGCCATAGATGTCAATATGTTCTTTTTCATAATCGTTGTTGTCATTAAATGTTTAGAACTTAATGTTTAATCCAATACCGAGGTATCTTGCTGTCGGGTCGCATGCACCATTATCACTACCAGAGTCACCACTTACGTCAGGGTCAACATAAGGTACCTTAGCCCACAAGAATGGATTATTACAGAATACGGTTCCCGTGAGTCCCTTGATGATGCCATCCTGCGGCAGCATGCGATGGAAATCGTATGAAAGACTTATCTGCCTTACCTTGAGGTATGTGCGGCTGAAAGTATTGGCGAAGAACTTGTCCATCTTATCGGTAACAACGGCGCGATAAGGATAGTTCTGACACCATGACTGCCAGTCAACGGCATTAGTGAATTTTTCATACTGGCGAGTATCTGATACAACATTTCCGTGTACGTCGTATGTCACTTCACCGCTTACAACTCTTACGGCATCGGGAACGAATACAGGATTGCCGGTAGCATACTCCTCGTCGCGGTACATCACTGAATTAGGATGCTTTCCTCCCCACCACAATTTTGGACTAAGAGTGGAATACATAACACCTCCGATGGCGGCATTCAGTTCGATGCCAAGAGTGAACTCCTTATACTTGAATGTGTTCTGCATACCGAGGCGTACGTTAGGGTCAGTGTGTCCGACATTGCGAACGTATGGATCCTTCAGTGGCTGACCATTGGCATCAACAATCACTCTTCCTTCGGGATCGCGCTGCCATACTGTAGCGTAATAAGAGTCGGCCCTGTCTCCTTTCTTGAGATTACCGAAATATTCCTCGCCACCATATATCTCGGTCAACTTGCGTACACTGTGGCTTGCATTAAGATTGAACTCCCACTTGAAGTCTTTCTGTTGTATGGCTTTAACTCCGAGTACAACCTCCACACCATTGGTTGTATAGGTGTTACCGTTGATTTTGCGCGACTCGAAACCGGAAGCCTGTGAGATAAGCATGTCGAGAATCTGGTTGGTATCAAGTGAACGGTAATAGCTGACATCAAGTGAAAGTCTCTTGAAGAATGATGTCGAGATACCAACCTCGAACTGTGATGTCTTTTGTGGCTTGATGTCTGCATTTACCAATGCCGACGGATAGCTCACTACAGTGTTGCTTCCCCATGACAGTTCCTTGTTATACACAGACTGGATGTTGTAGGGATCCAGGTCACTGGATACAGTTGCCCACGACCCCATTATCTTTAGGTAATCTACAAACTTGGGCATTTTGACGTAGTCGGACACCACAGAACTGAGAGCCACCGAGGGGTAGAAATATGAGTTGTTGCCAGAGGCAATTGTTGACGACCAGTCATTACGTCCTGTGAATGTGAGGAAGGCGTATTTCGACAGGTCAATATTAACTGATGCATAGACACTCTTTATTTCCTTTTCGCTGCGTGTTCCCCAAAGGGCATTGTCTGAACTATAGGTGAGAATAGAGCCTGTTGAATTCTTTAGAGAGTAGATTCCAGGAACGTTGAGACCGTCGGTAGATGCATAATCATTGCGGTAACGTCGGTAGAATATTGAACCTCCCGCATTAATTGTGAGGTTGATGTCGCTGAGGAAACTCTTGGTGTATGTAGCAAGGATGTCGGCATCGACATTGTCTTGACTAATGTTCCACACTTTATATGCTCCCTCGCGGGAATCTCCATAGTTAAGGTAGGATTTCGGTATTTTGTTCTCTGTTAGATTACGCTGTGAACGTAGAGATACACGCCCCATGACGCTCAATTCGGGCATGATTTGATAGTTGAGTCGCAACTGACCTGTTGTGATGTTGCGTCTGTCGGCATGTGTAGCCTGGGTAATTGCAAAATAAGGGTTGTTGTACCAAGCATAGTTGTAGTTGGCCTGCTTATATCCTTCCATACCCTCCACCCATTGGTGATTCTTCAGTTCCTTGATGTCAATATCATCTCCCATCCATTCCACAATGGAATACATAAAGTTGGAAGGATGATAGCCGTAGTCTGGATAGTTTGGCGAGACCACCATATTATAATTGAGCATAGCATCAAGAGTAAGACGGTCTGTGATATTAAATGTGGAGTTGAAGTTGAGACCGCCTGTATGAAGCGATGTTGTCGGGGCTTGTCCTTTTTGGTAGGCATACTGTCCGAGTACGAATACTTTGGCCTTTTTGCCTTTATATGACAACGATAGGGTATTGTTGGTGATTATTCCAGTCTCCAGGAATTCCTTGAGATTGTCATGCGATGTCAGTGGAGTGGCTACACGCTCATAACGTCCTTGATCGTCATATTTTGTGCCTTTGACGCTTCCCCACCAAGGAATTACCTCACCAGTTTGCTTGTCGCGTATCGGGCTGTTCCATTGTGGAGCGGTATTGCCTACATCAAGTTTTGGACCCCATGTCATATCGTCGTCCGACTTACCGCCACCTTCACCGTCCCAGAAAGCATACTGTCCGTTGGAACCGCTACCATATTGGTGCTGAGTCTCAGGATATGCCACGAAACCAGCACTGACCATGTCCTTTGTAGAGAAATTGATTTCTATACCCTCCTTATCAGCCTGCTTGGTGGTTATCATGATAGCTCCGTTCTTGCCTCGTGCTCCATAGAGGGCTGAGGCGGCTGTGCCTTTCAATACATTTATGCTTGCGATGTTTTCGCTTGATAAGTCAAACATGTCCGACTCGATGGGCACTCCGTCAAGGACAATAAGAGGATTGTGACCGCGAAGTGAGAACGAAGGACTCTCAAACATACTCGACGGTACTGACACAGTGAGTCCTGCCACCTGTCCCTGTAATGACGAGCCTACATTCATGTTACCCTGAGAAGCAAGCTGTTCGCCTGTCACTTGTTGCGTGGTGTAACCCAACTTTTTCTTTTCTTGTTTAATACCAATGGCTGTCACCACCACTTCGTCAATAGCCTGTAGCTCGTTTTCCAAGCGAACGTCATGTTTCGTTCCGGTCACCTTAATAGTCTTTGCCTTATCTCCTACGTAGGTGATTTCCAGAATAGCATTTTTGTCTGCATTGATGGAGTAGTTTCCATCAAGGTCGGTTACAGTGGCAATGTTAGTACCTTTTACTTTCACCGTCGCACCAGCTACGGGACCCATGTCATCGGACACCTTTCCAGTGACCTTCAGCGATTGGGCAACCACTGAAACACTAATGCCAATCATCATGGCAAGTGTTGTGATTCTTTTCATAACTAAAATATTAATAATTATTGTGTGATATCCTTAACAATACATTTACCTTGTCATATTAATTGAGCATTACCTGAGAGAATACTTCCACAAGGCGGTGATAGTCTT
>JAUNIK010000236.1:0-3461 GCA_030523505.1 Prevotellaceae bacterium
ATATAATGAAAAGAATCGTTTTAGCAACTCTTCTCGCCACATCGCAAGTAGCAGCAAATGCCCAGCAACTCGCTTTCCCCGAAGCACAAGGTTGGGGACGCTTTGCGACTGGTGGCAGATATGGAAGTGTGTATCATGTGACAAACCTCAATGACAGCGGTGCTGGTTCGCTGCGCGACGCCGTGACCACGAAGAATCGTATCGTGGTGTTTGACGTGTCGGGTGTCATCAAACTCAACAGTCGTCTGGTCTTTGCGAGCAATCTCTACGTTGCAGGTCAGAGTGCTCCGGGCGAAGGTATTACGGTCTATGGCAATGGTGTGTCGTTCTCCGGAGCGACCAACAGCATCATCCGCTACATGCGTTTCCGCATGGGTGTGGGTGGCGACTCTGGCAAGGACTGTGCCGGTGTAGCCAATGGTACCAACATGATTTTCGACCATTGTTCGTTTGCATGGGGACGTGACGAGACTTTCTCCATCAACCCTGACGGCAAGGGTGACCTCCATAGCATCACCATCCAGAATTGTGTGGTGGGCCAGGGACTTATGTCTCACTCGGCAGGTGGACTCATCCAGGCTGACAAGATTTCTCTCTATCGCAACTTCTACTGCGACAACTCTACACGTAATAATAAGGTGAAGGGCACCAACCAATATGTGAACAATATCGTATATAACTGGAAGGACGGTGCCTACATCATGGGTGGCGACTCTGAAGGTCAGAGCTACTGCAACATCGTGGGCAATCTCTTCATCAATGGTCCTATGGGTGGTGGCAACGCATTCAGTGTGGGCAACACCAATTTCCATTGTTATGTGAAGGACAATATCCAGGACAATGGCACTCTGGGTGTGTTCGACCCTAAGGCAGTGACCAATTTTGCTGGTTCGGATGTCGTGGCAACTCCTTACGACTATCCTGCACTTGAGACCATCAGTGCCTCATTGCTCCTCGACAACCTCAAGACCGTAGGTGCTTCGTATCCTTTCCGCGACTATGTGGACTGCTATATGGTCGATGAAGCCATGTCGTTCGGTAAGGACGGTGCGTTCCTTTCCAATGAGGCTTCGCTCCCATTCGGCATTCCTTCTTCATGGAAGGTATGGACTGGCACAAAACTCGCTGACTCTGATAAGGATGGCATACCTGACATCTACGAAACTCAGTTAGGCACCGACCCAAACAAGAACGATGCCATGACTCTTCGTTCTGATGGTTACACCAACATCGAGCATTATCTCAACTCTCTCCCTACTCTCTCTGCCGAAATCACACATCTCCGTGCTCCGATGCTCGTAGAGATGCCTTCGCGCACCACCAACTCCATGCAAATCACATGGCGCGACTGGACTGAAGGCGAAGAGGGTTTCCGCATCGAGATGAAGACTGGCACCTCTGCGTGGACTACCATAGCCGATGTCGCTTCGGGCACCACTTCTGCCCTTCTCAAGGACCTCCAACCTGGTACTGCCTACGATATCCGACTCGTGGCATACAAGGGCGACCTCACTTCTGACTACAGCGACGTGGTGACATTCAAGACTCGTCCGCTTGAGACCAATCTCGTGGATGTCGATTCCTACACAGCTGATGCTGAATGGACTAGCAAGGGCACTCTCTGGACTACTGATGCTGATGCATGGAACACAACTGACGGTCTCTTCCGAGACGGCATGAACGTACTCTTCCGCGAAGGCACTGTCGCTGTCAACGAAGATGTAGCCCCTGAATGTGTCGTAGCAAATGTAGAGGCAGACAAGACTGTTGACATCTCTGGTCTCGGCAGCATCACAGGTGCCACTTCGGTCAACAAGACTGGTGCTGGTACTCTCGTTCTGAAAAATTCCAACAGTTACACTGGTGCTACCGTTTGTCACGAAGGCGTCATCGAGTTCAGCAGTCTCAAGGATGGCGGTGTGAAGTCTGCCATAGGTGCAAGTCAGGAGTTTGCTCAAAACTGGATTTTCAATGGTGGTGAGTACATCTACACTGGTGCAAACACCACAACCAACCGTTCGGCTAAGTTGATGGACGAAAGTAAGTTGTCTGTCAAGAACTCTACTGCCACTATCACTATGAACGGCACTTTCGAAGGTGCAAGCAATCTCCGCATTGGTGGCAAGGGTACCATTCAGGTCAACACGAAGAACTTCTTCGGATACTCTGGTGCTACCATCCTCGAAGGCGGAACCATATATCTGCCTAATGCGGACATTTCTAACAATGGCATCGGTTCGTCTTCAAAACTCATCTTCGCTGGTGGTACACTCAAGACTAAGGGTGAGACTGAAGGTTACGAGACTTACTCCTTCCCTATCGAGGTGCGCGAAGGCACTACGTCTGTCTTTGCCCCTAATCGCAACTGTTACATCAAGAACAACTTCTCTGGCAAGGGTACTCTCCAGATTGACATCCCATACGTTCGTGAGTACATCCAGGGCAATTTCGACTCGTTCCGTGGTCGCATCATTGCCAATGCTCTCTCCAACGGCAACCTCTTCCTCATCAGCGGCAAGAACATCCCTAATGCTGTGGTCGAACTGAAGAACGGCGCACGTTTCTGTGGTTGGGACACAGCGGGCAACTACACTATCGGTGGTCTTTCGGGTGCTGCCGGCACTCAACTCTGTGGTTCAAGTAAGCAGACCAACAACTTCACTTGTTCTTGGACTATCGGTGGTGCCAATACTGATGAGACTTTCCGTGGCGTGATCAACAACTACTCTTGCTCTGGCAGTGGCCATCAAGGCACGGTGAACATCACGAAGACTGGTACTGGTGTATGGCGTCTGACTGGTGCCAACGAATACAAGGGTACTACGACCGTGAATGGTGGTACACTCGTCATCAACGGTGCTCACACAGGTACTGGTGCCATCACCGTCAACTCGAAGGCTACTCTTGCCGGTTCTGGTTCGGTGGCTTCTGCAGTGAGTGTCAAGGCTGGCGGTACCATCCTTGCGGGTGACACTCTCGTAGCCAACAGGACTTTCACTCTCAAAGGCAAACTCACCGTAGCGAAGGGTGGCAGCATCCGCATACCTATCACAGTCAGTGGCACTACTATCCGTTCGAACTACCTCACTCTCAGTGCAGGGCTCGCCCTCACAAGTGCTTCGCTCGTCATCGACAATGGTGATGAAGACACAGAACTCGACCTCCCTGAAGGCACCGAAATCCGTGTGTATAGAGTGACAGGCACCCCTACCGGTTCTTTCGCCGACATCCAACCAGCACGTCCTGGTGTCGATAAGGTTTGGGACACTACCGACCTCGTCAAGACTGGTATTCTCCGTGTCAAGGCAGACGAGTCAGTAAGCATCAAGTCCATCGATGCCCTCGACTCTCACGACACAGTTTACGATCTTAAAGGTCGCAAACTCACAGCTGGCAACGTGAAGCCTGGACTTTATGTGGTAAATGGAAAGAAAGTACAAATTAAGTGAAAAGTGAAAAGT
>JAUNIK010000236.1:3471-4917 GCA_030523505.1 Prevotellaceae bacterium
TACCCCTACCGGATGGCAAGTAACTTAGATTTTTCACTCTTCACTCTTCACTTTTCACTCTAAAAAAAACATATTATCATGAAAAAAGCATTATCCATCCTCGCGACAGCACTGATATCAGTATCAGCTCTCGCCCAGAAAAACATCCCCCTTGTCTATCAAGTAGAAAACACAGGTGCCGACTACATGGCTCCTATCTTCCCACCTTTCGACCAACTCCCTGAAATCAAAGAACTCCCCGACCCATTCAAGTTTTCATTCGGCAAGGGAGAAGTAAAGAAGTTCAAGGATTGGGAGCGTCGTCGTGCAGAGATAGCACACGAGATTCAATACTACGAGATTGGTGAGAAACCTGCCGTGACCAAGGAGCAGGTGAAAGCCCACATGTCGGGCGACACCCTCTTTGTCGATGTCACCGTAGGCGATAGCACTATCACACTCTCTTCGGTCATCACCTATCCTCAGACTGGTGAAGCACCTTACGCCCTCATGATAGGTACGAGCAACAATTCGCTCCCTGGCGAACTCATGTACCGTCGTCCACTCGCCCTCATGCGCTACAATGAGCGTCAGGTGAATGGTTATTCGCAGTTTCGTGGCAATACCGACCGCACCACTTACCCATTCGTCCACCTCTACCCTCACCTCATCGACAATGGTGCTTACAGCGAATGGGCATGGGGACTCAGCCGCATCATCGACGGACTCCAGCAACTCGGTCCTGAAGTGACTAAGATTGACACCGAACATATCGGTGTGACTGGTTGTTCGTATGCCGGCAAGATGGCTCTCTTCTGCGGTGCTTTCGACGAACGTGTCGCTCTCACCATCGCACAGGAACCTGGTGGTGGCGGTGCAGCAGCATGGCGTGTGTCGCACACAATGGAAGAGGTGGAGAATCTCGACAAGACCGACTACCACTGGTTCAAGGAGTCGCTCAAAGAGCAGTTCCATGACGACAACGTCTATCGCCTCCCATACGACCACCACGAACTCTGTGCCATGATTTGTCCTCGCGCCCTCCTCGTGCTTGGCAACCCCGACTACAAGTGGCTTGCCGACGAGTCAGCCCGTCAGAGCATGGAAGCGGCCAGCAAGGTCTGGGAGAAATTCGGCATCGCCGACCGCGTAGCCATCGACATCGTGGCTGGTCACGGCCACTGCCAACTCCCCAAGAGCCAATACCCTATCGTCGAGAAATTCATCGACAAGTTCTTGTTAGGTAAATAAAAAAACAGTTTATCATTCGACCCGCGTGCGACTTTTTAGGGTATCCTGACCCCAAAAAGTCGCACAAATTTTCATATATACATCTGTTTCTACGATACCAAGTACATTTTCTTGCCTTCAAATGCTTGTTTTTAAGGAGAATATTTCTAACTTTGCGCCCAAACTCGGGTGGAAAATGTGTGTAATCTTATAAAAACTCGGGTGGAAAATGTGTGC
>JAUNIK010000237.1 GCA_030523505.1 Prevotellaceae bacterium
TGTTGCTCAGGAACTTATAAATAAAGTTAAATCAAAGTGTTGCGGAATTAAGGGATAATTAACTTTATTATTAACTATTATAAACGCCAAAAAATTACAGTTATGTCTAAAAGACTTTTATCAGTCAGCATTCTGTTAGCAGCAATGAGTGTAGCTCCTGTTGCAGCGAATGCAGCTACAGACAATGTAGCAGGTGTGCATGCCACACAGCAGAACGGTGCTTGTAAGGGTGTAGTAATCGATTCCACTGGTGAGCCTGTCATTGGTGCATCTATCCTGGTTAAGGGTACTACTACCGGTACTATCACTGATTTTGACGGTAATTTTGAGATTCCTAATGTTAAGAAGGGCGCTACTATCGTTATTTCCTTCATGGGTTACAAGACTCAGGAAATCGTTTGGAACGGCCAGAATCTCAACATTACATTGGAAGATGACTCAGCATTGCTGGAAGAAGTTGTAGTAACCGCTCTCGGTATGAAACGTTCTACTAAGGCTCTGGGTTATTCAATGACAGAGTTGAAGGGTGATGAATTGAGCACTTCTGTCGTAAACCCAGTTTCTGCACTGCAGGGTAAGGTTGCCGGTGTAGATATCGCAGCTGGTGATGGTGGTCTGTTCGGTTCTTCTAAGATTTTGATTCGTGGTGCATCTACTCTGGGTGCTAATAACCAGCCTATCTATGTTGTTGACGGTGTGATCCTGGACAACGGTGTTAAGAATGGTGATGCAGACTGGAGCCAGAACGATACCGACTGGGGTAATGAGTTGAAGAACTTGAACCCAGACGATTTCGAGACTGTATCAGTATTGAAGGGTGCTGCTGCAACTGCACTGTACGGTTCTCGTGGTTTGAACGGTGCTGTGGTTATTACCACTAAGTCTGGTAAGGGAAAGAAGGGTCTTGGTATCAGCTTCTCTCAGACTTTCGGTGTTGACCACGTATACGATGGTCCTACTTTCCAGAATACCTATGGTAATGGTCAGTATGCAGGTAACGTAAGCTTGAACATTGACCCTAACACTGGTGACTATATGCGCTGGGAAACTAACCAGTTCAAGTATAACTCAGCAGGCAAGCCAACATTGATTGGTCTGACAGGCCGTCAGTTCGGTGCTGCTTTCGATCCAAATGTTCAGATTGAGAACTGGGACTATACTTATGTTCCTTACGTAGCAAAAGCTAACAACTTTACCGATGCTTTTGATGATGGTTTCAATACCAACACCAACCTGTCTGTACAGGGTAGCAACGATATGGGTTCTTTCTATACCTCTCTTTCTTATAAGAAGGCTGATGGTAATACTCCTAACAATACATTCGACCGTCTGTCATTCCTGGCTAAGGCTTCTTACAAGGTGACTAAGCGAGTTGAGTTGGAGGCAGGCATGAACTTTGCTGTATCTCGTCCTAAACAGGGTGGTTCTACCAACTTTGGTGAGCAGTTCCTGGATGGTACCTGGGGTCGTATGTATGACTCTCGTTACTGGCGTACCCGCTATAAGGGTTCTCACGGAGGTCTGGCTAGCACTGCTTATGGTGATGAATATGGCTATGCTCCTGGATCTGGTGTATGGTGGAGTGTTTATGAGAACTCTTATTCTCAGAAGGAAACTACCATGCGTCCAAGCTTCAAGGCTACCGCTGAATTGACCGATTGGCTGAAGTTGGTAGGTGAGGCAAGCTTCAACTACTATGACAAGCGCTACGAGGCTAAGGAATTAGGTAATGGCTACGCTAATGAAGGTGGCTGGTATCAGGTTTCTATGTACAAGAAGGAGCAGACCAACTTGAACATGAACTTGATGTTCAACAAGCAGCTGAACGATGACTGGAACATTAACGGTTTCTTGCGTGGCGAGTATTTCCACAACTTTGAGCAGACTATGTCTATGAATACCAATGGTGGTCTGATTGTTCCAGGTCAGTACTTCATCGGTAACTCTAAGAACGCTATTGGTTACAGCGCTGCTATCCAGGGCACCAAGACTATCTCTTCTATCGCTGCACAGGTAGGTTTCAGCTGGAGAGACCAGGTATTCGTTGACATCACCGGCCGTAACGACTGGTCTTCATCACTGGTTTACGCTGATGGTCACGGTAACTACTCTTACTTCTACCCATCTATCAACGGTTCTTGGTTGATTCACGAGACATTCCGTGAGACCTTGCCAGAGCTTATCTCTTTCTGGAAGCTCCGTGCATCTTGGGCACAGGTAGGTAACGATACAAGCGCTTATCTGATCAACTCTGCTTATCAGATCTCTACTGGTGTTACTAACGCAGGTAACACTTACATGATGAGCATCCCTGATACTTCATACGATGCAAACTTGAAGCCAGAGCGTAAGAACTCTTGGGAAATCGGTACAGACTTCCGTATCTTGAACAACCGCATCGGTTTGGACTTCACTTTCTATAAGGAGAATACAACTGACCAGATCATGCAGATCTCAGTTCCTTATCAGTCAGGTTTGAAGAACCAGTACATCAATGCAGGTAACATTCAGAACTCTGGTGTGGAAATTGCGTTGAACACAACTCCAGTTCAGACTAAGGATTGGACTTGGGATTTGAATTTCACTTTCACCAAGAACGCTTCTAAGATTGTTTCTCTGCACGAGAATGTAGCAGATTATATCGGTTTGGATGGTATGCCAGCATATGGTAACTACCGTATCGGTTCTGTTGCAAAGGTTGGTGGTGCTTACGGTCTGTTGATGTCTGACTCAGCTCCTAAGACTGATGAGCAGGGTCGCAAGATCTTCAACATTGACTACTATGACTACAACAAGATGCACGCTGTGTTCTACGAGCGTTCTGGTAAGGTAGAAGAGGTTGGTAACAGCCAGCCAGACTTCTTGGGTTCTGTTAACACTAATTTGAGCTACAAGAACTGGAGCCTGCACGTATCTCTTGATGGTCGTTTCGGTGGTAAGGTTGCTTCTTATAACTCTAAGTATGGTACTGCTTACGGTTTCTTGGAGACCTCTATGGCATATCGTGATGCAGAGCACGGTGGTATGACCTTTACTTCTATCTGGGATGGCAGAACTTATAATGATGGTATGATTCCTGACGGTGTATTCCCTGGTGGTTCTACTATCAGCACTCCAACCGGTAACTATACCGTAGCTGCTGCTGGTGAGACTTATGAGGAACTGTACAAGAAGGGTATCGTTGACCCTCAGCATGGTTCAAGCTGGACTTATTGGAACAATGCATGGAGTACTGGTACATTGAACGATAACTGGTTCAAGACTTTGAACTACATCGCTCTCCGTGAGGTTTCTGTAAGCTACCGCGTTCCTCAGACCTTTACCAAGAAGTTCGGTTGCAACAGCTTGAACTTGACTTTGGCAGGTCGTAACTTGGGTTACCTCCTGAACTCAATGCCTAACAACTTCAACCCAGAGTCTCTCCGTGGTACTAAGGCATCTCAGTTCATGATGCGTTCTGTAAACCCATACGTAGCTAACTACACTCTTACTATCAGTGCTACATTCTAATCAAGTATTTTCATAAATTAAGAACAAGATAATTATGAAACTAAATAAATCATTAATCGTACCTGCATTATTAGGTGCAATGGTTCTGACTGGATGTTCTAAGGACGATTTCAGAGATCTTAACCAGAATCCTACTGCAGTGGTTACACCAAATCCTGGTTACCTGTTTGCACAATGTGTGAATGAGTTTGAACCTCAGGGCTATTTGTTGTACTACTACAATGCTGCTATGACCTACTCTTGGACACAGTGGGGTGTTCCAACAAGTGGTATGAACAATGCTATCACTTCTACTACCAACAATGGTGACCAGGGAGGTAAGTCTATCAGTACATTACGTTTCGTACGTGACATTGAAAACTATCGTAACTCACTGGGTGAGGAAGGAGAAAAGTTTGCTGCATACCAGGCTGCTTGCCAGGTATTGACCATCTACTTGGGTATCTTCGATTCAGATATGTTCGGTGACATTCCTTATACTGAGGCTTGTAAGGCTGCTTACGGTGGAACCTTGACTCCTGCTTATGACTCTATGGAGAGTTTGTATACCTTGTGGTTGCAGGAATTGGATCAGTGTGTCGCTGACTTCCAGAAGGGCGGTCAGATCTTTGCTTCAAGCCAGGATGTTGTTTTCAACGGCGACTTGAAGAAATGGGCTAAGTTCGCTAACTCTCTGAAGTTGCGTATCGCAGTTCGTCTGCTGGCTCAGAAGAAGAGTGATGCTCTTGCTGTTGCTGCTGCAGTTAAGTCTTCTTCTGCTGGTATGATCACAGAGGTTCAGGATGATGTACTCTTCAATAAGGGTCTTCAGGGTGGTAGCATGAGCGATGATTACAAGTATCACTGGAGCAACGGCTTCCTGGATGGTACAGGTGCTAGCCAGCGTGTAGTTGAGTTCATGGTTAACAACTTGGATCCACGTGTACGTTTCTTCTATGAGAAGAACGACTGGAACTCAGAGATCGTAAAGGCTTACTATGAGCGTGGTAAGG
The DNA here is from genome assembly GCA_030523505.1 of Prevotellaceae bacterium. GTDB lineage: Bacteria > Bacteroidota > Bacteroidia > Bacteroidales > Bacteroidaceae > Prevotella. Next base: position 4,503 of record JAUNIK010000237.1, read on the forward strand.
AAATTCCTGCATTCATCGAGGCAAACGTTAATTTCGAGGTTGTAAACGGCAAGAAGGTATTCAAGGGCTGGAAGGGCGCTGGTGAGCCTTGGGTTCGTTACTATGGTCTTCCTTTGGATTACAACTCACAGTCAGATCCTAAGTTCGATTGGTACTACCGTTATAGCAACAACAAGATTGCTAAGGAAGATGGTACTAGTGAGAAGTCTTACATGACTTGGTCTGGTTTCAACCACATGATGGTTATCGGTCGTGGTTATAACCCTTCTGTTCCTACAGTTCCTGGCGATGTTTGGACACAGTCATTCCAACCACGTCCTTGGTATGGTCTGTACCTGGGTGCTGCAGAGGTTAACCTCTACTTGGCTGAGTTCGCCATGTTGAATAATAACGCAGATGAGGCAG
>JAUNIK010000238.1 GCA_030523505.1 Prevotellaceae bacterium
ATGATGGCGAGAAGTATAACACCGCAGGTCTTAAGGTGACGGATAGTTACCAAGGCGTGATCATCCGTAACACAAAAAAATATCTTAGAAAGTAGTATATAAAATCAGTCATTATGTCATTCTGTAAAAATAAAAGACTCAGTATCCTCATAGCATTGCTCTTTATGTCGTTAGGGTTGAATGCCCAGACTATCACCGAACTGTGGATCGCTGGTTCGGCGGTGCCTGACGGAGTGCAGAAACTGACAGCCTTCCCTGACGGCAAATACAAATATGCCGGAACACTGATGGAAGGCGAAGTGAAGGTGATGACCACCGAGACACCACAGGCGGGCACATACTATCTCGCCCCTGACCGTGTTGACTCGTATGTAGTAAACCACGGGTTGCCATACAGCCTCACCACCAATGCCAACAAAGACGGATGGCAGGTCACCTTCGATGAAGACCGTTACCGCTTCACTGTCGATACAAAGTCGAAGACTCTCACCGGCGAACTGTTCATCCCTTGGAACGAGCTGTTCATCGTTGGCGGTTGTCTGTCGTGCGGTTGGGAAGGACATTATTTCCTGCCTTTCACACGCGTGGAAGGTGAGATGTGCACCTACACCTGGACTGGTGAGATGCGTGAGCACTCTGAGTTTGTTGAGCCTCGCCGCTTCAAGATTATGGGCCAGAATGCGTGGGAGCCAAAGCATCTCCATCCGTTCACCCAAGACCAGAATATCATGACCTCTACGCAGGTATGCACCGGAGGTCCCGACAACAAATGGAACCTCGACCAGCCCGGCATCTACACCATCCGCGTGGATGTGTTTAGGGAAACAATAAACGCTTCGTATCTGGGAGCTGAATAGAATAGTTATCGTCATCGTTATAAAAATATGAAATCATCTCGCTACGAACTCGTACTCAAACAGATATCAGCTCTTATCGCCGGTGAGACCGACGAAACTGCCGTATTGGCAAATGTATCATCAGCCCTTGCCACAGCCTTCCCTGAATGGCTCTGGACAGGATTCTATCTCGTTCGCAATGGCGAACTGCTGCTCGGCCCATTCCAAGGACCGGTGGCTTGCTACCACATCAAGAAAGGTCGTGGTGTGTGCGGCTCGTCGTGGGAGAGGGAAGAGACCATCGTTGTGCCGGATGTAGAGGAATTCCCAGGACATATCGCCTGTTCATCATTGAGCCGCTCAGAGATTGTTGTTCCAATGTACAGCAAAAAGGGCGACATAGTAGGCGTTTTGGATATCGATTCCCCAGAAATCGGCACATTTGACCATATCGATAAGCAATATCTGGAACAGTTGGTGTCTGTTTTGAAAGATATATTGTGAAGCCCCCCTCCATCTCCCCCCTCAATGGGGGAGTGTTTGGCAAATTAGCTTTTCTTGCGGAGGGCGCACTGTCAGAAGAAGTATTTACTATCTCCCTCCCATTCTTTCTCCGCTGTCGCTATGAAAGCGGCAAAGCCGAGCGATGGGGAGGGTTGGGGAGGGGTCTTCTTAATTATTACTAAAAGTAATATCTGAAATCATAAAATCTGTAATATCGGACATTGATTATGGTATATTTTTCGTAATTTTGTGGGCAGAATTGTATAACCCCACGAAATTATGGAAAATAACAGCAATAATGAAATCAGAAATGTAGAATTCTCTGCATTTTCGAATACAAAACTGCCACTGTATTATATCGACAGTGATCTGGTCTTTATCACCGACATCGAAAAACTGCCGGAGTTGTCGACAATGAAACTCAAGTTCAATGTCTTCGGTGGATGTCTGGAAGGCAAGATTGAACTCGATGTCAACGACAAGCATTATGTCGTGCTCCCTGGTCAGGTGTTTGTCTGCCCTTCCAACCAGATTATCTCAAATCTGATGATCAGCCCAGACTTGAAGTTTCAGTTCATGTGTCTCACCGACCGAATCATCCAGCAGTTGCTCTCCACCAATGTCGATATCTGGAACCGTGCCGTATATGTGAGAGCCGAGAAGGTTTGGTCGCCAGTTCCAGGTCATAATCCCGACACAGCACAGCGAATGATGTCCTTGCTTCATGACATCATCGAAGAGAAAGGCAATCCTTTCCGCGAGGAGATGGTACGCTCGTTGTTGCAGATGATCCTGCTCGGATTCTGCGCTATGCAGAAGGTCATCGAGGAGAAGGAAGGAGACCAGCCGTTGACGCTTTACAGGTCGCCACAGGGAAAAGTCATCTTCTCGAAGTTCTGCGAACTAATCCATGATGAGGAGATAAAACATCAGCCAGTGTATTACTATGCTGAGAAACTGTGCATTTCTGCCAAATACCTCTCGTTTGTGTGCAAGGAGATCACTGGTAAGTCGGCCAACGAATTCATCCAGCAAGCAGTTGTCGATGAGATAACCTACTATCTGCGCAACACCTCGCTCTCTGTGAAGGAGATAGCCGGCCGTCTTGGCTTCTCGAATATCTCATTCTTCGGCAAGTATGTGAAGTCTCGCCTTGGAGTCTCGCCAAACGAGTTCCGCAAGCAACTCGCCGAGAAGTAAAGCTGGTTATGCATGTCATTTTAATGATATGTTTAATATTTTTACTTTAAGGCAGTTATAAAGGGTGCCTAATGTGCTATTGTGCTAATGTGCAAGTCGTATTTCTGACTTTCTTTTTCCGTCACAATAGCACATTAGCACATTAGCACAATAAGGTGCGTTTTTAAGCACATTTACTTTAATCTAGTATATTATATATATTATTATAGTAATCCTATTCCAGAAGGGGTCTTAATGTGTTATTGTGCTAAAGTGCTAATGTGACAGGCTGAAGAATGCTTTCTGCAACAAAATCGGTTTTGCAACAGTTTAATACTATGAAACATATTTACAATGCGTAAAACGGCGTTCTGACAATATGAAAGCACCGTTTTCATCGTGTAAAAGTGCCCATTTTATAATGTTGGCACGGCGTGCGGACATCGTTAAAGCGCCCAAATGAGCGGAAAAAGTCGGAAACTGCGCCATCGAGCGAAAAATGTAAGTATCACTACACTTTTTCTATCATTTTGAACGCGAAAGAATGCCTGACATGATACTTGTGATATTGCGGAAATATTGCATTGGCGTGAAATATGTTTACAGCACGCTTTTGCAACGAAAATCCGCCCATCTGTGCCAATAATCCCTTTATTTTATATCCGTCACATTAGCACAATAGCACATTAGCACATTAAGCACCCCTTTTTATAGCCTTAAAGTAAAAAGACAGGACATCATCTGTTTGTGTGCCTCTGAATATGATACAGTTGTATTCCAGCCCTACATTTTTCATTGATGAAAGAAATAGACCCCTTGCTGATAATTTTATACCAGATTTTATCTATTAATTAAAAATTAAATCGTATCTTTGCAATGTGATAAATCACATAGCGAGCCTCGGCTGTAGTTGAAATTCAAGAATAGTAGCATATGTCAAAGCAAGACCAAGACAAATCATACTTCGTAGCCTTCTGCATTGAGCAGTACAAGGTGGCAAAGGGCATGAGTGGCACAGATGTGGCACAATTGTTCTTTGAGAAGGGTGTGGCATCTTATCTTGCTGACAACTTTGAAGTGTTGCACACCCAAAGTCGCCAATGGCTCATCGAGGAGATTGACGAAATATTAGAAAGGAGAGCAAAGGAATGAACTTGGAAGTAACCCAACAGAACTTGCATCTCTTTATTCCTGGAAAGATTGCCAACGTGGCAGCAATCATTGCCGACCACGATCATTGCTCCATGCTCGAAGCAATGCAACGGTTCTATGCCTCTCCCGTATATCGTCAGCTGGAACAGGAGGACACAAAACTCTGGCACCTCGGCGCAGTGGCATTATGGCAGATGATGTAAACAGATTGATATAAGCATTAACAAACCTCAAAATATAAAAAAAGGAAAGATAATAACTATGGCAACATCGATTAATATACCACAGAAAGAGACTTCCACTCCACTCGGAGCTTTGGTAAGTCATTTCAATGCTTCTTCGAAGAGCGTTCGTAATGCCTTTGTGAAAATGCTCAAAAGTGCCATGGAACAGGAAGAACGTGCTCAGCTCCAAGCTAAGATGGAGAAGGGCATGCAGGAAATTCGTGAAGGGCGTGGTATTTGCAGAAAGGAAGAAGAATCAACCGAAGAATTCTTTGAACGCCTATGTACAGAGTGATATTCTCTCCTGATGCTCAGAAGGATGTTGCCACTTCTGCATTCGGACATTATTAATTTGACCTCAAAAGATAAAAAAGTAAATATCAAACCTCAAAATATAAACAACGAAATAGAAATTATAAAATAGTAACATATTAACAAAGTAGCAGCATCAGACTATCATTGTGGTCGTCAAGAAATGAAGCCTAGGAAACTTACATTTTTCTCTGATAAAAACCACAGCAATGATGGTTGGCTTTGCCGTATATAGGTATGAACCTGCGGAATAAGGCCAATCTTACTAGGTAACGATACGATGATGTTCGCACCCGAAAAGGGTGTGGGCATTTCTTATCTAGTAAGGAGGTCAGAGAACATTCCTAGGCTTCAACCTCAGACGACCGTAAGAAGGCTTACACCCTTCTTTTTTGTCCCTACGCGTGCCAGCGATTATTAGTTGATAGACCGTTTGCCTGCGCAACTAACAACTATGGTAAGGAATAATTCAGAAGATGTAAACGAAGCTCTTATTGAGGGATTGGTGCGTTATAAGGTTAACATTATTGTACAGGATGTGAACCATAACAGTGAGAATATGGTAAGAATATTCTTGGAAACAAAGATGCTTCCTATGACGATAACCAGTAACCATCAGTTGAATTGCTATTCCCAATAACTGATGTACAGTCGGAAGTATCATATTTTAATTGTTGATAACAAGGAA